>DUUS01000069.1 GCA_012841465.1 Mollicutes bacterium | reverse complement strand
TTTGGCAGGAGCAGAGGGAATCGAACCCCCGACAACGGTTTTGGAGACCGCTATTATACCGCTTAACTATACTCCTAAATTTGGTACAAATTCATTATAGCACATTTTTTATTAAAGTAAATGTTTGAACTTAATTTTGTTTTAGGTATAATATATATGGTGAATGAGAATATGTTAGAAAATAAAAAAGTATTTGTTCTAGGAATGGCTAGAAGTGGATATGAAGTATCTAAACTGATTGCTTCTAATAATGATGTTTTAATTACTGATGCCAAAGAACAGAATGTTGATCACGTTGAGGAATTAAAAAACTTAGGAGTAAAGTATGTAGTAAGTGATACACCTGAAGATATGCTTGATGAAAGCTTTGATTTAGTTATTAAAAATCCGGGTATTACTTATAAACATCCTGTTTGTGTTAAAGCTAAAGATTTAGGTATTTCAGTTGTTAATGAAGTCGAGGTAGCTTACAATTATCTGCCAAAAGATATTACGATAGTTGGAGTGACTGGCTCTAATGGTAAAACAACTACAGTTTCTTTAATTTATGAAATGCTTCTTAAAGAAAATAAAAAAGTTCATTTAGCAGGTAATATTGGTTTTCCCTTATCATCATTTGTATCTAAAATTAAAAGTGGTGATATTTTAGTGATTGAAGTATCAAGTCATCAACTGGTTGATTTTGATAAATTTAAAACTGATATTAGTATTGTTACTAATTTAACACCTACCCATTTAGATTTTTTCGATACTTATGAAAATTATGTAGATAAGAAGTTTAGAATATTTAATCATCATACTAGTGATGATATCGCAATTATTAATTTAGAAGATGATTTAACAGTTGAGTATACTAAAAACATTCCTTCTAAAAGAAGAATATTTACTAGTCAAAATAGAGGTCATATCTATTTAGAAGAAGATGAAATTTATTATGGTGATGAGCTTTTTATAAATACCAAAGATATTAAATTAAAAGGAGTTCATAATTATGAAAATGTTATGGCAGCAATCCTTGCGGTTAAAAATCTTGGAGTAAGTGACGAAACTATAAAAAGTGTTTTAAAAGATTTTAGTGGAGTTGAACACCGAATTGAATTTGTTAAAACAATAAACGATATAGATTTTTACAATGATTCTAAATCAACAAATCCTATTTCAACTAAAGTTGCCCTAAGAGCATTTGATAAACCAGTTATATTATTACTTGGAGGAAAAGACCGAGGTAATAATTTTGATGAACTTAAAGAAGATTTAAAAAATGTTAAGAATATTATTTGCTATGGAGAGACTAAAGATATTATCGAAAAGTTTGCAAGTGATAATAATATTCCTTGTACTAAAGAAGATGTTTTAGAACAAGCTATAATCAAAGCTTATGAATTATCAAACAGTGGAGATGTTATCTTATTTAGTCCAGCGTGTGCTTCATGGGATCAATATAATTCTTTTGAAGAAAGAGGCGGGGAGTTTAAAAGAGTAGTTGATAGTCTTAAATAATTTTATTCTTTCTTTTTCTTATTATTATAAAAGGTACAATAAGAAAAATAAACCAATAGTTTTTAATAACTTCTATAAATGAAAAGGTTAATTTATTTTCAATATAAAGGTTTTTTGTATAAATTAAACTATCATCTAAATATATATTAATTGTTCCGGCTGGATTTAATATATTTTGATTAAAATTTATTTTCTTTGGAAGATTATACTCATAAGAGATATTATTTTTATTAGGTAAATATAAAGTTAAGTCTTGATCTTTATATATTAAATTAATATCTTTTTCTTTTGAAAAAGATGTTGGTAATTTAGTAATTATTTGATTTTGTTTAAGGATATTGAAATTACTATAATTATTAAAGTAATAATTATAAATATTTAAACTGTCAATAATGTGATAGGGATAAAGATTTTTAGTTGGAGCACCCGTGGTAATGAGTAAGAAGCTGCCATCATTATGCTTGGCAATACTTACTATACAAAGTCCAGCTTCATTTGTATAGCCTGTTTTTGCTCCTTTTATAATACTAGTATCGAGATTATATTTTTCAGAAAAATATAGGAGATTACTTTTAAAGAGTAGTCTTTTATTAGTTGTTTCATATTCTTTTGTAAAAAATATTGTTTTAAAGTCTTCGTTTTGAAGAGCATAGAGCATTATCTTTAAATAATCGCTTAAAGTATTTTCTTGTTTATTATCATTAAGACCACTTGCATTAGTAAAATATGTATTTTCTAAATTAAGATTTTTTGCTAAATCATTCATTTTATTTACAAATTCTTTTTCGGAGCCAAATAAATTGTAAGCAAGTAGTGTTGTTGCATCGGCACCACTTGGAAGCATAGATCCATACAAAAGGTCTTCATAGGTAATAATTTCATTATTTCTAAAACCAGCAAGGGCGGCACTTTTATTGATGGTTTTTAAAATATTTCCTTCGACTATTAATGTTTCTTTTAGATTTTCTATGTGCTCAAGAGCTACTATCGTAGTCATAACTTTAGTAAGAGATGCTATTTTGATATTTTCATTAATGTTCTTTTCATAAATGATTTTATTCTCATCTAAATGATAAAGTAATGCATTATTTGAGTAGAGGTCAAAGTCAAAAGAAAGAGCATTAATCGGAAAAATAAAAATTAAAATTAATAATAATAAATGTTTTTTCATATATTTTCCTTATTATTGTGTTTAAAATGATAATAATTCATACAATATTACATAGCATACTAGAAAATTTCTAAATATTGTGCTATAATTTATTTGTGGTGCACTATGCTAGTCATAAATACTATTTGAAGATGGGGCTAAAAATTCATCAATTGATAACTAGGCACTTTGTGTATTTGCTTTATCTGCCCAAGGTAGGGCGAATGTACGATTTAAAACTATCGGGAAAACCGTAAAGGCATACGGATCTGACCCTATAGTTGCGCCAATATTATTATTTGATTCATGTCGTGAGTGGTTATTTGGGATTAACATTAGTTATGAAATTATAATTGCAAAAGCGAATAAGAATAGTTAATTTATGTCAGAGAAAATCTCTAGCGTGTATTTATTATAAAGAATACAGTACGGACTAAAAGGCAATCGAGTCTCTAATATGGTGACAATTAGATTATTTCTATAAAGAGAAATCGCCTCTGGGTAACCTATGGTTGGAAATAAGAGAAAGTCTACTCGACCTAAGCCGTAAGATTAATTTATAATAAACCATTTAAAAAAACTTTATGGAGGTTAAATGAAGAAAAATAACTGGATTTATAAAGTTTTTTTTATGACTTTTTTGTTATCAATTATCTTCACTTTTGTATCAAATAGTATCGCTTACAACGCCAATTTATTAGTAATATTTTTATTGCTAGGTTTTGTAATTGCAATCGGGGTTCTTTTTGACATGATTGGAACGAGCGTGCTTACAAGTAATGAATCATCATTTCATGCAATGAGATCTAAAAAGATAAAAGGATCTACTGAAGCAATAAATATTTTAAGAAAAAAAGCTGAGATATCTAATTTATGTTTAGACGTATTTGGTGATATATGTGGAATAGTAAGTGGAAGTTTAAGTGCTGTTTTAGCATTTAGTTTAGCTGATAAGACCCCCATTTCTATTACTCTTGCTTCGGTAATAATTGGTTCACTTGTTTCAGCTTTAACTGTTGGCGGTAAATCTTTATTTAAAGAAGTAGCACTTAAAAACGCTGATAAAATTATTTATACAATTGGAAAATCTGTGTATTTCTTTAAATTCAGAAAACAAAAATAGCATTTTATTAAAGTGCTTTTTATTTCTTTAAATATCATGTATAATTATACTAACGAAAGAAGAGGAGTATATGAAGAATTTTTTAATCGGTGCTGCCGTAATTAACTTTATGCATGCACTACTTAATATTGTAAACGGAGTGGGAGTGGGACATTTAATATTTACAATATTTTTAATAATTGCTGGAATCATTTATTTGTATAGTGCTATTGATGAAAAATTTGCACTTGAACAAAGAAAATTTATTATTGCATCTGCTATTATTAATTTATTTATTAATTTTATCCCAGGTCTTTTAGCTTTAATTTCACTTGAATCTAAAAAAGATTTAAAAAAGGAAATAAAAGTTAAAGAAAAAATAGATCCAGAAACCAAAAGAATTGATATTTTATTAAAGCTTGGTGTTGGAATGGTAATACTTGCTGGTTTATTATTTGCTACTACTTCTTGGAATGAAGTGTCTGACTTTTTTAAATTTGTATTTTTATTAATAATGTCAGGTATATTTGGTATTCTTTATTATATAACAAATACTAAGTTAAAGATTAAGACTAGTGCATTTATTTATTTTATCTTAACTAATTTATTTTTAATCTTTAGTTTTTTATCAATTGGTTATTTTGGTCTTATTGGTCCTTGGTTTTCAATTGATGGTGAAGGAAGTAAAATATTTTATGCATCACTTAGTTTATTTACATCGGTTATTATTTATTTTATAAATAGTAAAATAAATAAAGAAGAACTTAAATTGGTTCCTTACTTTTTATTAAGTTTATCAGGCGGACTAATTATGAGTCACTTTAAGCTTGGGATTGAATATATACTAGTAGTCTTTGCTCTTATTGGATCACTTATTAATTATCTTAATTTAAATAAAGGTTCATCATTATTTAGTAAAATACTTATTTATATTGTTAGTATTTTAAGTATCTATTATGTTATGGATTATACAAATCAGTATCTACCACTGATATTAGGTCTTGTATTAGTTTTTAATTTATTTAGATTTAATTATAATGAAAATGATAAAATGATTGATACCTTTAATGCTATTTTAATAATCGTACTTCCAGTAGTTTCAATCTTTAATTTAAATATCGATATGGACTTTAAATGTGTACTTTTAGCAGGAGTTTATTCGGTAATTTATATTCTTTCTTTAAATATATATAGCGATTCTAAAAAAGAATATTATTTAAGTAATCTTGCTGCTTTGTATAATATAGGAATGTTTGCATTGTTTTTAAATACAACTCAAAACGAATATTTTGTTCCTTCAGTATTTGTAAGTTCATTTTTAGTAATAAGTAATTTAGTTTATCGAGTAATAAGTAAAGAAACAAATATTAAGTTATTTGAACATAATTTACTTGCATATAAAGTTTTATTATTAGTACTAGGAGTATTTAGACTTGATTATTTTAATATAGAACCATCTTGGATTAATCCATTTGCATCACTTGCTATGCTTCTTATTTATATATCTTTTAGAGAATTTAAAGAGAAAGCTCATTTCTTTTATTCATTTCTGATTATTCTTTTAATAAGCACTCTTTCAGTTAGTATACTTGATCAATATGTAATGCTTTTAATATTAGCTTTATCATTTGCACCATATTTAATTTCTAATGTTGAATATGAAAAGTTAAAAATACCGACATTTATTTATTTACTACTTACTTTATTTGCGATTATAAACCAGTTAACTTTCTTTAATTTAGAGGCAACTGAAAAGGCATTAATTGTTCTTATAGTTTATAGTGTAATTGGAGTACTTGTTAAAAATGATAATAAACTTGTAAATATAGTTAAGTTTGTAGCAGTTCTTCCAATATATAGATTTACCTATTATTTAAATGTTGATCTGGAAATTAAAAATATTATTAGGACTCTATATTATTTATATTTAGTTTATGTAATTGGAAATAATATAATTAAAGATGAAGACAAGAAAGATAAAGTAGCATCAATTCTTGTATCATTAATAGTTCTTTCAGTTATTTTTACAGGTTCTTGGCTGACAGGTTTATTCGTTGGTTTAATAGGACTTGTATCAATCGTAATTGGTTATTTAGTAAAAACTTATAAATCACTGTTTACAGTTGGTATAGCAATTACAATAATTAATATAATCTACAGGCTAAGAAATTTACTAACGGAGATTCCTATGTGGCTTTATTTACTAATTGGAGGGCTCTTGATGATTGGCTTTGTTACTTATAAAGAAATAAATAAGAAAGATAAGTAAGATGAAAAAAGCCTTAATAACTGGAGCAAGTAGTGGTATTGGAAAAGAAATATCCTTATATTTAAATAAACTTGGTTATAGTTTAATATTAGTTGGTCGTAATCTTGATAAATTAAATGAAGTAAAAAAAGAGTGTAAAGATTCTAAGGTTATAATTTGTGACTTAAGTGAAGAAAAAGAAGTAATTAATTTATACGAAAAGACTAAAGATGAAAACATTAGTCTTTTAGTTAATAATGCGGCTTTCGGACTTTTTGGATATTTTGATGAAACTGATTTAAATGCTGAACTTAAAATGATTGATTTAAATATTAAAGGATATCATATTTTAACTAAGCTATTTTTAAAAGATTTTATTTTAAAAGATGAAGGTTATATCTTAAATGTATCTTCATCTGCTGGTTTTTTATCAGGACCTTACCTTAGTACTTATTATGCGACTAAAAATTATATAACAGCTCTTACTCTTGCGATATATGAGGAACTTAAAGTAAAAAAAAGCAGGGTTAAAATAAGCCTCCTTGCTCCAGGACCTGTAAATACAAATTTTAATAAAGTTGCGGGAGGAACTTTTAATGTAAAAGGTTTAACACCAGAGTATGTAGCTAGAGTAGGCATTGATAATATGCTTAAAGGAAAGTTAATAATAGTACCGACATTTAAAATGAAAACAGGAATCTTTTTAATAAGGTTACTGCCTAGAAAGTTATTATTAAAAATAACCTATAGAATCCAGAAAAGAAAAAATAAGTAGTTTACAGTTAAAAATACAAATATATTTTTAAATTATCGTAATATGATATAATTAGAGAGGAGGGGGCATATGTTTATCGACATAATAAAAACAATTATACTTGGTATAATTGAAGGGGTGACAGAGTGGCTCCCAATAAGTAGCACCGGACATATGATTCTTGCTGAAGAATTTTTAAAATTAGATGTAACAGATGCCTTCTTTGAAATGTTTCTAGTTGTGATCCAGCTAGGAGCTATTATGGCGGTAGTTGTTCTCTTTTTTAAAAAAATATTTCCCTTTGGATTTAATAAAACAAAAGAAGAAACAAATGAAACATTTGATTTATGGAAAAAGATCATAATATCATGCGTGCCTGCTGCTATAATAGGAATTCCTTTTGATGATACTATTGATAGATTATTTTATAATTCATGGGTAGTAGCTCTTATGCTTATTATTTATGGGCTTTGGTTTATTAAGGTAGAAAACACTCAAAATGGAAAAAAAATAAGAGTTAAAAAAGTAAGTGAAATATCTTACAGAGATGCATTAATAATTGGTCTGTTTCAAGTTCTTGCTTTAATACCAGGAACAAGTAGAAGTGGAGCAACAATAATTGGAGCTTTAATCATAGGGCTTGACAGAAGCACAGCAACTAGTTATACTTTTTACTTAGCAGTTCCGGTTATGTTTGGAGCTTCATTAATTAAGTTATTAAAGTTTGGTTTTTTATGGACATTAAGTGAAGTAGCAATTTTAATTGTTGGTATGATAGTAGCATTTATTGTCTCGATTATCTCAATTAAATTTTTATTAAAATACATTAAGAAAAATGATTTTAAAGTTTTTGGTTATTATCGAATAATCTTAGGACTTGTAGTTATATTATATTTTCTTATAAATTAAGTGTGGTGGAAACATGAAACAAAATATTATCATGATTATTGTACTAGTAATATTATTTCTATTTGGTTTAGTAATTTATGACTTCAGTGATGAACTTGATAAATCAATTAGTGATCTAGACTGGTATAAAGTAGAAGGTAGTAGGGTAAGTGTTCTTAATTTTGAAAATCAGAAATTTTCTTACTTCAATAAAGAAGATGGAAAACAACTTGAACCTTTTTCTTCTTGCGAGAGTTTTAGGTATAATCGTAGTATTAATGTTATAAAACTTAATTGTCATATAAGCGCAAATAAGTTATATATTGTTAGTGCTAGTGATAATAAACTCGTTATGACTATAAATGGAGAAGAAAATGTTTTTTATCCTAGTGAAAAGGAAGCTATTAAAGCTGATTTTATTAAAAAGAATAATTTAAACGAAGAAGATTACACAGATTTAATGGAAATATCTTTTACTGATTATAATTTAATAAATAAAGATAGATTAATTGAAATATATAATAGTAAGGAAATAGAACTAGTAACATTTGTTACTAAGGAAGAGACTATTCAAAATGCTTTAAATATAAGAGCACTCCATAATTTTATTATTAATTCCAATACTGATGTATATTTAGTTGATATAGATACATTGTTAGAAGAAGATATTAAAGATTTAAATAAAATTAAAATTGATATTAAAGAGATAAAAGAAAATTTAAAGAAATCTATTTCAATATATAATATAGGAAGTAAGACTAAAGAATTAATAACTGGTATTGAAGTAAGTACTTATGGTGAATTAAGTAATTAAAAAAAGACAAAAAATAATAATTGTCTTTTTTAAATTAAATTGGTAATATAATTATAGGAGATGAATATGAAATATAAATGTAAAGTTTGTGGTTTTATTCATGAAGGAGAATTTCCTGATGGATATTTTTGTCCAGTATGTGGAGTAACCAAATTTGAATTTGAAGAAATAAAAGAATAATTATAAGATTTCATCATTAAGACCTAATTTATCTTTAATAATATAGATAGGTCTTTTTTTTGTTTCAGTAAAAGTTCTGGTTAGGTATTCTCCAATTAAACCAATAGCTATTAATTGAACACCACCTAATAGAATAATTACAAATATTAAAGTAGTGATAGTAGCGATACTTATTTTTAAAATTAAGGATTTTATTATTATATAAACTAAATATATAAATGAAATAAATGAGATGAATAAACCGAATTTAGAAATGGCTCTAATTGGCTTTACACTAAAGTTAACAATTCCTTCAAAAGCATATTTGAATTGAGCCATTAATGGATATTTTGTTTTTCCACTATGTCTTTCATTTACTTCGTATTCCATATAATAAGTGTTAAAGCCAATCCAAGATGATAAGCCTTTTGAAAATCTATTTTTTTCTTCTAAACTAACAATTGCCTCTACTACTTGCCGGCGATACATTCTAAAATCTGATGCACCACTCACAAATTTAGTGTCACTTATTTTATTAATAATATGATAAAAAGATTTTTTTAAAAACTTAATAAAGGCATTTTCTTTATTTCGATTTTTATTAACCATAGAAATCTGGTCATATTCTTTATTTTCATCTAAGAATCTTACCATCTTACTTAAGTACTGTGGATCGTGCTGCATATCTGCATCAATAGAAACAACATACTCTGCAGTAGAGTGTTTTAAGCCAGCATATGTTGCTGCATCTTGTCCAAAGTTTCGGCTTAAATTAATTACTTTTACTTTATCAGGACTTTTATTATATAACTCTTTTAGTACATCAAATGTTTTATCGCTCGATCCATCATTAACAAAAATTAAATTATAATGGATATCATCAAGGTGCTTAGTTAGTGAGTCGAAAAGTAAATTTAAATTTCCTTCTTCATTAAAGCAGGGGATTACTACATCTAATTTCATATTTATTTGTTTAAAAAGATTACTTTTTAAACACTCCTTCCATATAATAAATAGTTAGCTTTAAATAAGCTACATATCTAATTTAATTATAACATATCATTATTAATATAGATAAAATAATAATGGTTTTTTAAGAAATATGAAAAAAGTGCTTAAAAGCGGTTGTCAAACCAGATATTAACTGGTATAATTGGTTTTGGTTTGACAGGCATAGATGTGCGAGGTTGCCGACACTCCCCGCTGGGTTGTTAACTCAAAATGGAGTGCTACGGGATATTTGCTACGGAGCCATGTTTATACTAGATGTAAACGGAAGGAGGACATGTAATGTCAAAAATTAGGATCAAACTAAAAGCATATGATCATCGAGTCCTTGATGCAGCGGCAATTAAGATTGTTGATACGATCAAAAGAACAGGTGGAGAAATCTCTGGACCTGTACCTCTACCTACAGAAATACAAAAGTATACTGTACTTAGAGCAGTACATAAGGACAAAGATGCTCGTGAACAATTCGAAATGCGTACGCATAAAAGACTTATTGATATAAAAAATCCTAGTAAGGAAACAATGGATGCTTTAACTCACTTAGATTTACCAAGTGGCGTAAACATCGAAATTAAAACAAAATAAAAATGAGGAGGAAATAAGATGAAAGGAATCTTAGGACGTAAAGTCGGGATGACAGAAAAATTTACGAAAGATGGAAAAGTAATTCCTGTTACAGTTGTAAGCGTAGAGCCAAATGTCATTACTCAAATTAAAACAGTTGATAAAGACGGCTATAATGCAATACAAGTTGGAACAATTGACAAGAAAAAATCACACACAACCAAAGCAGATTTAGGACATGCTAAAAAAGCAAATGTCTCTCCTAAGCGCTTCTTGAGAGAAATTAAAGTATCTAATCCAGAAAATTATGTACTAGGAAGCGAAATAAAAGCAGACATATTTGAAGCAGGAGAAAAGGTTGATGTAACCGGAGTATCTAAAGGAAAAGGATTTGCAGGTGTTATAAAAAGACACGGTTATGGAAGAGGACCTGAAACTCATGGTTCAAGACATCACCGCAAACCAGGTTCGCTTGGTTCAATAAGACCCGCAAGAGTATTTAAAGGAACTAAATTACCAGGTCAAATGGGAGCAGTTACTACTACAATTCAAAATTTAACAATAGTTGAAGTAGATACTAAACTTAATTATATATTAGTTAGTGGAAATATCCCTGGACCTAAAAATTCTTTAGTGTTAATTAAAGAAGCTGTTAAAACTAATAAAAAAGAAGAGTTCGAACTTATTAGTTATGAAGATGTAGCTTTAGAGGTTGCTGAAAAAGTAGCCGAAGAAACTAAAGTAGAAGAACCAAAGGAAGAAATAAAAGAAGAACCTAAGGAAGAAACTACTGAAACAGCAAATAACACCGAAGAGGAAAGTAAGTAGGTGGATCAGATTATGAAAATTGATATTATTAATTTAAATGGCGAAAAAGTAAAAGAATACAAATTAAATAAAGATATCTTTGGAATAGAAGTAAATGAAGATGCTGTTAAGAAAATGATTAAACTTCAGCGAGATTCACTTAGACAAGGAACTCATAAAGCTAAAACCCGCGCTGAAGTAAGAGGTGGCGGAAGAAAGCCATGGAGACAAAAAGGTACTGGTAATGCTCGCCAAGGTTCAATTAGAGCACCACACTTTAGAACAGGTGGAGTTGTATTTGCTAAAACACCAAGAGATTATACATTTAAAATAAATAAAAAGGAAAGAGTTTTAGCTCTTAAGAGTGCTTTAACTATTAAAGCAAAAGACATTAAATTAGTTGATAGTTTAAATTTATCTTCTTTAAAAACTAAAGATGGTCTTAATTTATTATCAAACTTAAAATTAGAAGGAAAAGTATTATTTGTAAGTTACGATGATGCTGAAAATTTATATATGGCAACTAGAAACTTATCAAATGTTGGAGTTATAATGGCAGATGAAATAAATGTTTATGACTTTATTAATGCAGATGTTATTGTAATGGACGAGCCTTCAATAAAATATATTGAGGAGGTGCTTAAATAATGAATTTAGATATTATTATAGCGCCAGTTGTAACTGAAAAATCTTCTTATTTATCAGAAGATGGAAAAACATATGTATTCAAAGTTGATGCAAAAGCAAATAAAACAGAAATAAAGCAAGCAATTGAAAAAGCTTTTGATGTTAAAGTTGAAAATGTAAATACTCTTAATACCAAACCTAAACAAAAAAGAGTAGGAAAATATAGTGGCTATCGCAAAACATATAAAAAAGCTATTGTTACATTAGCTGATGGCTATACTATAGAAATGTAGGTGAAAATAAATGGCTATTAAAAATTATAAACCGACCACGCCAGGACGTAGAGGTATGAGTTCTTTAACAAATAAAGAGCTAACTAAAACGAAACCAGAAAAATCACTTTTAAAAAGTAAGAAAAGAACTGGTGGAAGAAATAATACCGGAAGAACTACTGTATGGCATATTGGTGGCGGTGCAAAAAGAAAATATCGAAAAATTGATTTTAAAAGAGATAAATTTAATATAACAGCAAGAGTAGCATCAATTGAGTACGATCCAAATCGTAGTGCTAATATCGCTCTTCTTAATTATAAAGATGGTGAGAAAAGATATATTATTGCTCCTAAAGATTTAAAAGTAGATATGATACTTGAATCAGGTGAAGCAGTAGATATTAAAGTTGGTAATGCAATGATGCTTAAAAACATCCCTGTTGGTACAGTTGTACATAATATCGAATTAAAACCAGGAAAGGGTGGCGAAATTGCCAGAAGCGCTGGATCAAGTGCTCAAATTCTTGGTAGAGAAGAAAAATATGTAATCTTAAGACTAGGATCGGGAGAAACTCGAAAAGTTTTAGGAAATTGTATGGCAACAATTGGTGAAGTTGGAAACGAAGCCCATGAACTTATAACAATAGGTAAAGCAGGAAGAAGTAGACATCTAGGAATTAGACCTACAGTTAGAGGTTCGGTAATGAATCCAAATGATCACCCACACGGTGGTGGAGAAGGTAAAACCGGAATTGGTATGCCAGCACCACTTACTCCATGGGGCAAGCCTGCTCTTGGAGTTAAAACCCGTAAACCAAAAAAAGCGTCTGACAATTTAATTGTTAGCCGTAGAAAGAAAAAATAGGAGGATAACAAATGGCAAGAAGTTTAAAAAAAGGACCTTTCGTAGATGAAAGCCTATTGAAAAAGATAAAAACTTTAAATGAAAATAAGAAAAAAGAAGTAATTAAAACTTGGTCTCGTCGTTCGACTATCTTTCCTGACTTTATTGGTCATACGATTGCAGTTCATAATGGACGTGAATTTATTCCCGTTTATATAACAGAAGACATGGTTGGACATAAATTAGGTGAATTTGCTTTAACAAGAAAATTTACTGGCCATGGCGGGGAAAAGTAGGAGGATTAGATGGAAGCACATGCAACACATAAAATGGCAATGGTTACTCCTCGTAAAGCAAGATTAACTCTTGATTTAATTAGAGGAAAAAATATTAAAGATGCCACAGCAATTTTAAAAAATACTAATACAAAATCTAGTCGTCTTATTATTAAAGTTTTAAATTCAGCAGTCGCAAATGCAACTAATAATTTAAATCTAGATGAAGATAGTCTAGTAATATCTGAATGCTATATTAATCCTGGACCAATTTTAAAAAGAATTAAATTTGGTTCAAGAACAAAAGTAGACAGAAGAGATAAAAGAACAAGTCACATAACTGTTAAAGTTAGTGGCAAGGTTAAGGAGGCTTAAGAATGGGACAAAAAGTTAACCCTAATGGTTTAAGACTTGGTATTAATAAAGACTGGAAAAGTAAATGGTATGCATCTGAAGATTATGCTAAATATGTAAATAATGATATTAAAATAAGAGAATACTTATTTGATCATTTAAAAGATGCCTCTGTCAGTGAAGTATTAATAGCAAGAAAAAAAGATCGCTGTGAAATAACTATTTATACAGCTAAACCAGGAGTTATAATTGGTCAAGGTGGTAAAGACATTGAAAAACTAAGAAATAATATTAAAAAATTAGTTAATGAAAATGTTTATGTTACTATCGTTGAAGAAAAAAAGCCTGAGTTAAATGCTGCACTGGTTGCAGATTCAATTGCTAAACAAATTGAAAATAGAGGAAACTTTAGAAATGTTCAAAAAAGAGCAATTAGAGCAACTTTAAAAGCAGGAGCTTTAGGAATTAAAACATCAGTATCAGGACGCCTTGGTGGAGCGGAAATGGCAAGAACTGAAGGTTATACCGAAGGAACTGTACCACTGCATACCCTAAGAGCAGATATCGATTATGCAACAAGTGAAGCAAATACAACATATGGAAAAATCGGTGTTAAGGTATGGATTTACAAAGGTGAAATTATACCTGTTAAAAACACTGATAAGGGAGGTGCTTCTGATGGCCTTAATGCCAAAAAGAACTAAGTATCGTAAACCTCATTTAATTAGTCATGAAGGAAAAGCTAAAGGAAATCTAAAACTTGAATTTGGTGAATATGGACTTCAAGCTAGAGAAGGTGGATATGTTAATGCTAGACAAATAGAAGCAGCCCGCATCGCGATGACTCGTTTTATGAAACGTGGCGGAAAAGTATGGATTAATATTTTCCCTCACCTTGCTAGAACCGGAAAACCTTTAGAGGTTCGTATGGGTAAAGGTAAAGGTGACATTAAAGAATGGGCAGCAGTAGTTAAAGAAGGTAAAATCTTGTTCGAAATCTCTGGAGTTTCAGAAGATGTAGCACGTGAAGCTCTAAGACTAGCTGCACACAAATTAAGTGTTAAAACAAAATTTGTAATGAAAGAAGAAAGTGGTGAAGTTAATGAAAATTAATGAAATTAAAGAATTAACCACCGAAGAGTTAAATAAAAAATTAGTAGAATTAAAACAAGAACTTTTAGACATGAGAATGAAACAAGCTACTGGTAATCTTGAAAAACCTCATATGGTTAAAAATTTAAGAAAAACAGTTGCTAGAATAAAAACAGTTTTAAATGAAAGAGATGGGAGTGAAGTAAAATGAAAGAAACTAAAAACAAAACAGTTATTGGAACTGTAGTAAGTACTACTAATGATAAAACTATAACTGTATTAGTTGAAACTTATACTGCTCACCCTCTTTATAAAAAGAGAGTTAAAAATTCTAAAAAATATGCTGCTCACGATGAGAAAAATATAGCAAAAGTAGGAGACACAGTTAAAATAGTTCAAACTAGACCATTATCTAAAACTAAAAGATATGAGCTAGTTGAAGTTACTAAAGAAGCTGTTGTTCTCTAGGAGGATTTTTATGGTAAGAGAACAATCAAGATTAAAAGTTGCTGATAACTGTGGTGCTCGTGAGATTATGGTAATTAGAGTACTAGGTGGAAGCAAAGTTAAACAAGGTAATATTGGAGATGTAGTTGTTGGATCAGTTAAAAAAGCAATCCCAAACTCTAATATAAAAACCGGAAGAGTTGTTAAAGCAGTAATTGTTAGATCAAAACATGGCATAAGACGTGAAGACGGAAGTTATATTAAATTCGATGATAATGCTTGCGTTATCTTAAGAGATGATATGATTTCACCAGTTGGAACACGTATTTTAGGACCAGTTGCTCGTGAACTGAGAGATAAAGGTTTCTCAAAAATCATTTCACTAGCACCTGAGGTTTTATAGGAGGATTTATGAAAGTTAAAGTAGGAGATAAAGTTAAAATACTTGCAGGTAAAGACAAAGGTAAAGAAGGAACTGTTACTGTAACTCTAAAAAAAGAAGACCGTGTTGTAGTAGAAGGTATTAATATTGTTAAAAAACATATGAAACCATCTCATACAAATGAAACGGGCGGAATTTTAGAGACAGAAAATCCCATTCATGTATCAAATGTTAAAGTAATTAGTTCTGAAAAGAAAACTCCAAAACCTAAAAAAACCAAAAAAGTAACTAAAAAAGCAGGTGAAAAGGATGAGTAATTTTAAAAAATTATATAATGAAGAAATCGTTCCTGCTCTAAAAAAAGAATTTAATTACTCTTCAGTAATGCAGGTTCCTAAGCTTGATAAAATAGTAATTAATATTGGAGTAGGAGATGGATCTCAAGATTCGAAGTTTATTGAAGCATCTAAAAGAGATTTAGAAGCTATTACTGGACAAAAAGCAGTAATAACCAAAGCTAAAAAATCAGAAGCAGGATTTAAGCTTAGAGAAGGTCAAGCAATTGGTACTAAAGTAACTTTAAGAGGAAAGAACATGTATGTATTCTTAGAGAAGTTAATTAGAGTATCACTTCCACGAGTACGTGACTTTAGAGGAATAAACCCAAAAGCATTTGATGGTTTTGGAAATTATACATTAGGTATTAAAGAACAACTAATCTTTCCAGAAATAGAGTTCGATGATGTATTAAAAATAAGAGGTATGGATATTGTTTTTGTTACAACTGCAAAAACAGATGAAGAAGCACTAGCACTATTAAAAGGCTTCGGACTTCCATTTAGAAAGTAGGCGATTAAATGGCAAAGAAAAGTTTAATAGCAAAAAGCAAAAAGAAACCTAAATTTAAAGTAAGAGCTTATACTCGTTGTAATCGTTGTGGAAGACCTCGTGGAGTAATACGCAAGTTTGAATTATGTCGTATTTGTTTTAGAGAACTAGCAAATGAAGGACAAATTCCTGGTGTAAAAAAATCAAGTTGGTAGAAAGGAAGTAAATTATGAATGATACTATAGCTGATATGCTTACAAGAATCCGTAATGCAAATCAAATGAAATATGAAACAGTCGAAATCATTGGTACTAAAGTAACTTTAGAAATTGCTAGAATTCTAAAAGAAGAAGGATACATTAGTGAATTTAAAGAAACCAAAAGTACTAAAGGCAGCACTATTACTTTAAATTTAAAGTATGGAGATAATAAAAAAGAAAGAGTAATCGTTGGTTTAAAAAGAATTAGTAAACCAGGATTACGTGTTTATGCAAAGCATGATGAACTTCCTAGAGTACTTAATGGTTTAGGAATAGCAATTATTTCTACTTCAAAAGGAATCATGACTGACAAAAAGGCTAGAGAAAATAGCCTAGGAGGAGAAGTACTTGCCTATGTATGGTAAGGAAAAAAAGTTATGAGTAGAATAGGAAACAAAGTACTAACTATTCCTGAAGGTGTAACAGTTACTTTAGAAAATAATACTCTAACTGTTAAAGGACCTAAGGGAGAATTAAAAGACACATTTAGTGATTTAATCAAAATCGAAATTAAAGATAATTTAATTACTTGCAAAAGAATTAATGAAACCAAAGAAGCTAAAAGTCTTCATGGTACAACAAACTCACTAATTAATAATATGTTAATTGGAGTTAAAGATGGTTATGAAAAAAAATTAGAAACAGTTGGTGTTGGATACAGATTTAATGTATCGGGAAAAACTCTAACTGTAAATGCTGGTTATTCTAATCCAGTTATCGTAGAAGTTCCAGAAGGAATTGAAGTCGATGCACCATCAGCAACCGAATTAGTAATTAAAGGTTTTGATAAACAAAAAGTATCTGAATTTGCGGCTAATATTCGTGAAATAAGAAAGCCAGAGCCTTATAAAGGTAAAGGAATTCGTTATCATGGCGAACATGTAAGACGTAAAGAAGGAAAGAAAGCAGCTAAATAGGAGGGATAAGATGATCAAAAAAGAATCAAGAAATAGTCTTAGACAAAAAAGACACAAAAGAGTCAGAAAAAGTGTTTCAGGAACAAAAGAAACACCTAGACTAAATGTGTTTAGATCTAATAAAGAAATTTTTGCTCAAATCATTAATGATATTGATGGTACTACTTTAGCTAGCTCTTCAAGTGTTGAGTTAAAAATAAAAAATGGCGGTAATAAAGAAGGTGCTGCACTAGTTGGCACTGATATCGCTAAAAAAGCATTAAAATTAAATATAAAGAAAGTTGTCTTCGATAGAGGTGGCTACCTATATCATGGTCGAGTTGAAGCACTAGCTGATGCAGCTCGCAAAGCAGGACTAGAATTTTAGTAGGAGGAATTATGGATAATCAAAAAACAGTTAAACCAAAAAGAAATCATGGTGGTAAAAGAGAATTTACCAAAAAATTTGAACCTAAGAAGAAATTATTAGAAGAAAAAGTAATTTCAATTTCTCGTGTTACTAAAGTTACTAAAGGTGGACGTTCATTTAGATTTTCAGCTACTATGGTAGTTGGAGATGGAAAAGGTCTAGTTGGTATTGGTACTGGAAAAGCTAATGAAGTACCAGAGGCAATTAAAAAAGGAATTCAAGCTGCTAATAAAAACTTAGTGAAAATTCCTTTAATAGATGGAAGAACAATTGCTCATGAAGCTACAGGTGTAGTTGGAAGAGCAAAAGTATTAATTAAACCTGCCAAAGAAGGTAGTGGAATTATTGCTGGTGGAGCAGTAAGGTCAGTTGTTGAACTTGCTGGTATTAAAGATATTGTTTCTAAATCACTTGGGTCAAACACTCAAGTAAACGTTGCTAAAGCAACATTAGAAGCTTTAACTTCAATCAGAACTCCAGAGCATATAGCTAAACTACGTGGACTTGAGAAGGAGGATTTATAATGAAATTACATAAGTTAAATAAATCTCCTGAAGCAAAGGCAAGTAAAAGAGTAGGAAGAGGAATGTCATCAGGAACAGGTAAAACATCTGGTCGTGGACATAAGGGACAAAAGGCTAGAAGTGGAACTAGTATTCCAGCTTGGTTCCAAGGGGGACAAAGTACATTATTTAGAAGACTTCCAAAAAGAGGTTTTAATAATAAAAGATTTGAAAAAAAGTTTGCAGTTATTAACCTAAGTGACTTAGAAAGATTTAACGATGGAGATGTAATAACTCCTGAAGTATTATTCGAGCACGGTATAATAAAAAAAGAATTATCTGGAATTAAAGTTCTAGGAAACGGAAAATTAACTAAAAAAGTAACAGTTAAAGCTCACCGTTTCTCATCTGCAGCAGTAACTAAAATCGAAAAAGCTGGCGGAACCGCAGAGGTGATTTAATATGTTTGCAAGCCTAAAAGGATTATTTAGCCCGACAAACAAAGATCTTAGAAAAAGAATCTTATTTACTTTACTTTGTTTAGCTATCTTTGGTCTAGGAACTAATATTGTAGTACCTGGCGCTAAAGAAATAACAAAAAATCTAGGATTCTTAGAACTTCTAAACCTAATGAGTGGTGGAGGATTAAAAACATTCTCAATCTTTGCTTTAGGTGTAATGCCATATATTACGGCTTCAATTATAACTCAGTTATTCCAAATGGATATAATTCCTTACTTTAAAGAATTAAAAGAACAGGGAGCAACTGGACAACAAAAGTTAAACCGTATTAATCGCTACCTGGGAATTCTATTTGCATTTGTTCAGGGATTTGCATTTTCATATGCGTTTCTGGGAGCTGTAGGAACAAGTGAAATAATTAAAACCACTTTAATATTAACTGCTGGTACCGCATTTCTATTATGGCTTGGTGATGAAATTACTAAAAAAGGTATCGGAAATGGTATGTCACTAATAATTATGGCAGGAATTGTAAATACACTTCCTAACACATTTATTACGGCTTACCAATCACTAGTAAATGGCACGCAGTATTCGGCTTTAACAGGTCTGTTTCTGTTTGCAATATTTGTACTAGTATATATATTTATAATAGTTGGGGTTATCTATACTCAAACAGCAGAAAGAAGAATACCAATTCAGTATAGTAACCGCACCTCAAGTGCATATAGTGGTAATAAATCATTTATTCCTATAAAATTAAACTCAGCAGGTGTAGTTCCAGTAATATTTGCAGGAGCACTGATCGGAATTCCATCTTTAATAGCTGAAGTATTAAACAAACCTGCATTCACGCAGTTTCTTGAAAAGTATATAGTATATACTAGTTATACAGGTTTTCTTCTATATATGGTTTTAATCTTTGTATTTGGGTATTTTTATACCTTACTACAATTAAATCCTACTGAAATGGCTGAAAACTTAGATAAAAATAGAAGTTATATTCCAGGAATTACACCTGGAGAAAAAACCAGCACCTACTTAAGATTCGTAATTACAAGAATAACAGTTGTTGGAACAATATTTCTAATGATAATTGCTGGTATTCCTATTATATTTTCTGCAGTAACATCACTTCCAGCAAATGTTTCACTAGGAGGAACCGGACTATTAATCGTAGTTGGTGTTGCCCTTGAAACATATAAACAACTAGAAAGTAGTATTGTATCAAGAAGTTACTCAGGGAGAAGAAAAGGAAGAATAAGAGCAAAATGAAAAACATAATTTTTATATCACCACCTGCTGGTGGTAAAGGTACTCAAAGTGACTTATTAGTAAAAAAATATAATTATAAACATATTTCAGTTGGTAATCTTTTAAGAGAAGAGGTAGAAAGTGGCTCAGAGGATGGAAAAATTATTGACGCAGAGCTTTTAAAAGGTAATTTTGTGCCAGATGAAATGGCAACTAAAATACTAAAGAAAGCTCTTATAAATAATGAAGGACCTTTCATCTTTGATGGTTATCCTAGAACTCTAAAGCAACTTGATGATTTCGAAGAAATATTAAAAGAGCTTAATATGAATAATATTGTTGCTGTATATTTAAACCTTTCTGAAGAGGAAGCGATTAAAAGGGCAACCGGTAGAATGATATGTCCTACATGCAGTAGAACCTATCATAAATATTATAGAGAAGTAAAACCAAAAGTAGATAATTTATGTGATAAATGTATTACAACCTTAGTAGTAAGAAATGATGATAAGTTAGAAACTTATCAAGAAAGATATAAAAATTATAAAGAAAAGACCGCACCATTAATAAATAAGTTTAAAGAAAAAGGAATTCTATTTACAATTAATGATCCAGTTCATCCGGATGAAACCTTTAAACAAATTGAAAAAGTGATTAAATGATTAAGACAAAAGAAGAAATAAAAAAAATAAAAGAAGCTGGTAAGATTAATTTTTTAACTCATAAACATGTTGAAAAATTAATCAAACCCGGCATTACCACTAAATATTTAAATGATGAAGCTGAAAAGTTTATCAGAGAAAATGGTGGTATTCCTTCGTTTCTTAATTATCAGGGATTTAAAGGAAGTATATGTACAAGTGTAAATGATGAAATAGTTCATGGAATTCCCGGAAATAGAATTCTAAAAAATGGTGATATTATCTCAGTTGATATTGGGGTATTAAAAGATGGTTATCACTCCGATAGTGCAAGAACATATCCAGTCGGAGATATAGATAAAGAAAAGGAAAGATTAATATACCATACAGAGAAAATGCTCTATGTTGGTCTTAAAGAAATTAAAGCAGGAGTCCATTTACATAATATAGGAGCAGCTATTGAAAAATATGCAAAGAAGCATGGCTACAGTGTTGTTAAAGAACTTGTGGGTCATGGTATTGGAAAATCACTACATGAAGATCCAGATGTACCTAATTATGGAAAGAAAAATACTGGAATAGTGCTTAAAGAAGGTATGGTTCTTGCTGTTGAGCCAATGATAAATAGTGGCTTGAGGCACATCAACTTGCTTGAAGATGAGTGGACAATTACAACTAGGGATGGAAAACCTAGTGCTCATTTTGAACATACAGTTGTAGTAACAAAAAATGGATATGAAATATTAACAGGAGAGTGAAAAAGTGGCTAAAGAAGCGAGTATAACCGTTAATGGAAAAGTAATTGAAAATTTCAAAGACGAGTACAAAGTGGAATTAGAAAATGGTTTTATAGTAACGGCTCACGTTTCTGGGAAAATACGAATGAATATGATTCGAATTCTTCCAGGGGACCATGTTACTGTAGAATTTTCACCATATGATTTAACACGTGGGCGAATAATATACAGATTGAAATAGGAGGAACAATTATGAAAGTAAAACCATCTGTAAAAAAGATATGTTCTAATTGTAGAATAATAAGAAGAAAAGGTAAAATCATGGTTATTTGCAGCAACCCAAGACATAAACAAAGACAAGGATAGGAGGATAAATATGGCAAGAATTAAAAATATTGAATTACCAAGAGAAAAAAGAACTGTCATCGGACTAACTTATATTTACGGAATAGGAAAAAGCTTAGCTGAAACTATATGTAAAAATGCTAAAGTTAATCCAGATAAAAAAATTAAAGACTTAACCGCAAATGAAGAAAATGCTCTTAGAACAGAAGTTGATAATCACTTAACAGAAGGTGACTTAAGACGTGAAGTTCAAATGAGTATTAAAAACAAGATGGAAATAAACTCATACGAAGGAACAAGACATAAAAAAGGTCTTCCAGTTCGTGGACAAAGCACTAGAAGCAATGCTAGAACTCGAAAAGGTAGAGGAAAAGTAGTTGCTAATAAGAAAGTAGTAAGTAAATAGGAGGTAAATTATGGCTTATAATAGAAGAAAAAGAAAAGTTAAAAAGAACATCCCTGAAGGACAAGCACATATCCATTCAACTTATAACAATACTGTAGTATCAATAACAGATACTAAAGGAAATGTAATAAGCTGGGCATCATCAGGATCAATTGGATATAAAGGTTCTAAAAAGAAAACTCCATTTGCTGCTGGCGTTGCTGCTGAATCAGCTGCAACAAGTGCTATGGAATCAGGTGTTAAAAAAGTAGAAGTATTTGTTAAAGGACTAGGAAATGGTCGTGAAAATGCGATCAGATCACTTCAAGCTGCTGGTTTAGAAGTAACCGCAATAACAGATCAAACTGCAATACCACATAATGGTTGCAGACCACCAAAACGTCCAAGAAATTAAGGAGGATTTATGAAATTAAATTTTGAAAAACCAGAATATAAAATTACTGAGTATATTGAAAAAAATAACTATGGGAAGTTTGAACTAGAACCTTTAGAAAGAGGTTTTGGAACTACAATCGGACATGCTCTTAGAAGAGTAATGTTATCATCACTTCCAGGATCTGCTGTTACAAGCATCAAAATAGATGGGGTGATGCATGAATTCCAAAAAATAGATGGGGTTGTAGAAGATGTAACTACAATAGTACTAAATTTAAAAAATCTTGTTATAAGAAACCACAGTAGTGACTCTAAAACAATTAGATTAATATCAGATAAAGAAGGAGTACTTACTGCTGGAGATATTGAAAAAGATCCCGATATTGAAATTATTAACCCTGAGTTAGTAATTTGTAACCTTGTTAAAGGCGGTAAAATTGACATGGAAATGACTGTCGGAAATGGTCGTGGATATGTTGATGCTAAAGAAAACAAAAGAATCTTAGGAGATGCAGTCCAAGGATTAATCCCTATTGATTCACTATATTCTCCAATTGAGAGAGTAAGTTATGAAAGAGTAGATGCAAGAGTTGGTCATAATGAAAACTATGATAAACTAATTATGGAAGTATTCACTAATGGATCACTTTCACCAGAAGAGGCTATGGCTCTTTCATCAAGAATATTAATCGAACATTTAGAATTAATAGCAAACTTAAATAATATCGCAGACATTACTGGTATTATAGCAGAGAAAAAAGTAGATATTATTACTAAAAAGTTAGAAACTCCAATTGAAGAAATTGAATTTTCAGTTAGAGCATATAACTGTCTAAAAAGAGCTGGTATTAATACTATGCAAGATTTAATTGATAAAAAAGAAATCGAAGTTCAAAAAATCCGTAACTTAGGTAAAAAATCATTAAAAGAAGTAATGGACAAAGTCGAAGAAATGGGACTTAAGTTCCGCGAATAGGAAAGAGGTAAGTATATGTTATATCGTAAATTAGGAAGAGAATCACGTATTAGAAGAAGTATACTAGCTGGACTTACTAAAGATGTCATTAACTATGGATATGTTGTAACTACTGAAGCAAGAGCTAAAGAAGTAAGAAAGTTCGTAGATAAAATGATTACTTATGGTAAAGACGGAACACTTGTATCAAGAAGAAAAGCACTAGCATTTCTTCATAATGATAAAGAGCTGGTAGATAAAGTATTCAATAAACTAGCTAAAGACTATGAAGATAGAGCTGGTGGTTATACAAGAATAATTAAATTAAAAGAACGTAGAGGCGACGATGCCTTAGAAGTAAGACTTGAATTAGTTTAATTCAAGTTTTTTTGTATAAAAAAACAACCTTTTTTATTAGGTTGATTTTTTATTTTAAAATAAGTTTTTTAGGTTTATCAAGACCATCAAATATTCCAAGTACCCCAAGTTCTTCTAACTGGTCTAAAGTATAATGTTTTAAAATTTCTTCTCTAGATGATAAACTATTTAAGAATTCATCTTCGGTATTTAAATTTATAATTGGTGTATTAACATAGTCGTTATTACTTTGATTAAAAGCTTCTAAATTAATTTTATCCCTATGTTTTTCATTATACTCAAGAGCTCCTAAGAAATAATCTCTAATTACACGATAGTTTTGAATATGCTCTTTAATATCTTTTCTACGGTATCTATTGTTTTGATAAATATACTCTTCAATTAATAATTGAAGTCTATTGTTTATATGATTTTTATTACTCATATAACGCAAAAAATCTTGTTTATGAATACTTTTCATAAAATGCGTGAAAAATTCCATAAATAAATCATAATCTTGGATTAGAGTTTTACTAGTACTAGCAAATGGCTTTAAGAGAGATTTATCACTATAGGCAATTTCTAAATTGCGAATTCTTTTATTTGCTTTATATTCGATTTTAGCTTCACTATTATCAATATTAACACCGGTATAATCTCTTAAGAAAGTTAGAAATTCTTCCTCATTATCAAAATTAAGTGTAAGATTATCTATTGAACTTAAAACATAATTCTTTTTACCAAAATCATCATCACTAAAATAATTTAATACATAAGTTTTTTCTTTACTATCTTGATCTTTAACAACTAAGTAATATCTGCGACATACATTGTCCATCATTTCACCTCACAGTTTGTTATTATAGCAGTTTTACTTAGTATATTCAAC
>DUUS01000068.1 GCA_012841465.1 Mollicutes bacterium | reverse complement strand
CATCTCTTCCCCATGGAAACTCCTTATCATCATAACCATTAGGAGTACCATTATAACCAAGGGAAATAATCCGGTTATCACTACCTACTATGCAGGCTCCAACTTGAGTAGATGGATCCTTACTTCTTTTTTCAATTATCATTGAGATTGCCATAAAAGCAGCATCCCATGACATAGCATCTTTTCTCTCTAAATTGTACTTCATATAAAAACTCCTTAACTTATTTTATCATGAAAAGGAGTATAAAAAAAGAAGTGATTAGCTTCTTATTGTACGATTAATTGGTCAAGTTCTGAGCCGGTACCTGTAACAGTTGTTTCAGGGATAAGATTTAAAACACCTCTAACTCCATAACTAGTAGACGCTTGACTATAAAACCAACTTCCATTGTTTGAAAATCTAAAATTTCTTGCGATATTATCTAGATTGTTAAAATTCCAAGAGCTCATTAACCAATATGTACTCAGGTACATCACTTCTTGGAAAGTAAAATTCTAAATTGTATGTATGAATTGCATTATCTGCTGGAGATTTAAAAGTTGCATTTCCTAAAAACACTTCCTTATTTTCTCCTGTAGGTATACCTTTTAATTCTGTAATTGAAGGTGCTACTTCTCCATTATCATCTGTATTAGTAGATATTAGTTTATATTGTATTGCATTATCTGTAAATGTATTATTTGTTACTACTAGTATGATATGGTAATCCATATCATCTTTTGTAGTACTTTCTCCTATTAGGGTAAATTCTTTTATTGCTAGTGCTTCATCTTTAGGAAATACATTAGACAATTCAATATTTAGTCCTTGTGAATCATAATGTATTTTCATGATACCACCAGTTAAAGTTACAGTATCTCCTTCTTCTGTTCCTTCTGTTTGTCCATTGTTTCCTACTCTTTCTATTAAAATAATATCATAAAGTTAAATGATTTTCATTAAAAGTGAGGTTTATTTACAAAAAAACATTCTTTTTTAAAGATTGTTTTATGTTCTTACTGTTTCTAGAAATTTTTTACTTTTTAAGTATAGTCCAGTGTATCTTTCATAGTAATTAGTAATAAACTGATTTATATCGTTTATTACATCTTGGCTTATCTTTAAGTTTGATATAGATGATATTTCAACAAGATAGTACATTCTTATCATATTTATTGTTTTATCACTATAGCAGAGTTCATCTTTGTAACAACTCTTACATAAATAACCTCCTGCATCAGCATTTATAGTTACTATGTTTGTAGGACTTTTACACTTTATACATCCATCAAAGTTAATTCCTACTCCTAGATAATCAAGGACTTTTATTTCTAGAATGTTACAAATTATTTTAGGGTTTAGTCCTTCATTTATTTTTAATATTGATTCTATATAAAGGTCATATAGTTTTTCATCAAAGTTATGTTTCATTGTTTGATTAATTAAATCGGATATATAGGACATATATCCGATTAAGATAATATCTGTTTTGATATTTTCTAGGTTATTAATTATATCTGCTGAAGATAAAATTGATAACTTTCCTTCTTTATAGTAAATATGGAATTTAGCATAAATGAATTTTTGAGCATATATTCTAAGGGGGCTTTTTATACTTCTTGCTCCCTTAGCAATAATACCGATAATACCATCTTTAGTTAGAATGTTTATTATCTTACTTGTCTCACCATAGTTTGTTTCACTTACTACAAT
>DUUS01000067.1 GCA_012841465.1 Mollicutes bacterium | reverse complement strand
ATATTTTTAAAGTTATTAAAGTGCTGGAAGGCAAGTATTTCAGTAGGTGCCATTAGTACTCCTTGATAGTTAGATAAGAAGTTTATATAAAGTGCGATAAATCCCACTATAGTCTTACCACTACCTACGTCACCTAGTATAAGTCGGTTCATTCTTTTATTTGAGTTGAAATCACTAATAATATCATTAATAGACCCGGTTTGATCTTTAGTTAATTTAAATGGTAATTTATTTATAAAGTTGTTAACATCACTTTCTTTAAATTTCTTTATATTATTCTCTTTAATACTTTTTTGATTGTTTTTTAAATAATTAATCTTAAGCATAAAAATAAATAATTCTTCATAAATGAGCATTAATTTACTTTGTTTTAAAGTATCTATATCACTTGGATTATGGATATTTTTAATTGCTAAATTTTTATCTATAAAGTTGTATTCTCTGTTTAAATAGTTTGGTATATAATTATTTACTTTTATATCTTTTAAAGCTTCAATCATTATTTTATTAAAAATATGTTTTTTAAGTTTTTTAGTTAGCCTGTATACTGGTTCTATTTTTAAAGAAGTGATTTCTTCATTTATTATTTCTCCAGCAGTTATAGTGTTTTTAAATTTATTATATTTACCAGTTACGGTTATTTTATTACCTGCTTTAATGTGGTTTTTCATAAAACCACGGTTATAAGCAACTATTTTAACTAAAATATTATTAGTATTAATAGTAAAGTTAAGAACATTTAAACTTCTTTTAATATAATAAGCAGTAGCATTTCTCTCTACAGTACCGGTTATAGTTATATCTTCATTATCTTGAGCATTTCTTATATCTATAGGCTTATAATAATTATACCGATAAGGATAATGCATAAGTAGATCTTCTATATTATAAATGTTTAAATTATTGAGTTCTTCTAATGTTTTAGGTCCGATTCCCTTTAGTTTATCTAGCATTTTAAGCCTCCTTTTGATTAATTTCACAAAATGCAAAAAAAGTGTTGACTTTAAGTACCTTTTAATATAGTATATAAAGCACCAATTCACTTATTGGCGAATTGGTGCTAGTATCACACTAGCCAACCCCTTTTTATTCTTTGAGGCTGACCCAGGGGGCAGCCTCAGCTTTTTTTTATTCAGCTAGATTTTTATAATAATTATATCTATTAATAGCATATGACTTATTTAACTTAAGTAATTCATCTGCTATTTTTTTATCTTTAATTTCTAAGGCAGAGTATCTTATTTCATTTTTTAAATACTCTTCGTACTTTTCAAAGTTTGGCTCTCTAGAATCAATATAAAGTTTATTATCTTTATATCTCATCAGGATGCTATAACCTGATTCAACACCTAATTTTTGCTGATCAACTGAATTAACTAAACCGCCTTTAATTCCATGCTCTACACATGGAGAGTAAGCAAGTATTATTGCTGGGCCATCATGAGCTTCTGCTTCTTTTAAAGCTTTAACAGTTTGCATTATGTTTGCCCCCATACTTACTTCAGCAACATATACATTAGGATAGGTCATTGCTATTTTGAATAAATCTTTTTTATAAGTTTTCTTACCCATATTTGCAAATTCAGCAACAGCACCCATTTTACTTGCTTTAGAAGCTTGTCCACCTGTATTTGAATATACTTCAGTATCAAGAACTAATATCTTAGCACTTTTACCACTTGATAAGACGTGATCAATTCCTCCAAAGCCAATATCGTATGCCCAGCCATCTCCACCGATTGTCCAGACACTTTTTGGAGTTAGGTATTCAATTAAATCAAGAGGCAGATATTTATTTGCGTCTTTTTCAAGTTCTTTAATCGCATCATAATCATTTTTATTATCAAGCCATTTTTGATAGAAGTCTTTAGCTTCAATAT
>DUUS01000009.1 GCA_012841465.1 Mollicutes bacterium | reverse complement strand
GTAATTAAATATTTAAGCCATGGCTTTTTATATTTTTTTTCAATAATGTAAATACCATAAGCAGTTCCAGCGAAAACTCCTCCGACAAGTATTACTAATCCTAGTAAAATTAAAATATCAATCATAGACACCTCTTTACGCAATTTTAACATATAATGCTTACTTTTCTTTTAATAATTAAATTTATAGTGTATAATTTACATAGAATAGAGGGATATATTTGGAAGTTATTTATGTTTTTGGACACAAAAAACCCGATACTGATGCTGTGTGCGGCTCGATTGCTTTAAGTTATTTAAAAAACCAAATGGGTTTAAAAACAGAACCTAGAATTTTAAGTGAGATAAATTTAGAAACCGCTTATGTTTTAGATAAATTTAAAGTTCCAGTTCCTAAGTATTTAAATGATGTTAAAACCCAAATAAAAGATGTTAAATATAAAAAGAATTATTTTGTTAAAGAAAATGAATCTATTTATGCTACTTATAATTATATGACTGAAAAAGATGTTACTGGTCTTCCGATAGTTGGTAGTAAAAATAAATTTTTAGGTTATGTTTCTTTAAAAGAAATAGCTAAAGAGTTAATTATAACTTCATCAAATGTTCTTGATACTAGTTTTGATAACTTAGCAATTACTTTAAATGCTAGTAGTGTATTTAAACATAATAACTTTGTAGTAGGTAGTGTTATTGTTAGTCATGAAAATTTAATTAATAATGAAGATAAAGATCTTATTGTAATTGGTGCTAATCAAAAAGAAATTCTTAATGCTTTAATTAAAAACAAAGTTAAACTAATAATTTTAACTAAAAATAGAATATTAACTGAAGAAGAAAAGTCTTTAATTAATAAACATAATGTAAGTGTTATAATCACTCCATATGATATTAATAAAGTAGTTAAAATTATTAATTTATCAAATCCAATTAAATCAATTCAAAGAGCAAGTACTGCTATATGTATTGAACCTAATGATTACTTATCTGATTTTATCGAAATATCAAATAGATATAAACATACTAATTATCCTGTAGTTAGTAGTAAAGGTATATGTGAAGGTATGCTTAGAGTAATTGATACAAGTGAGTATATTAAGAAAAATGTAATCTTAGTAGATCACAATGACCCAAGTCAAAGTGTAGATGGGATAAGTGAGGCAAATATAATTGAAATAGTTGATCATCACAATATTGGTAATATCTCTACTAGCAGTCCAATTAATTTTAGAAATATGTCAGTAGGTTCTGTAAATACAGTAATTTACTATCTATTTTTAGAACAAAGTATTAAAATACCTGAAAAAATAGCAGCTCTTATGCTTAGTGGAATACTTTCTGATACCCTTTTATTTGCAAGTCCTACAACTACAGATACTGATAAAGAAGTAGCCGAAAAACTTTCTAAAATAACTGGCATTAATATAAGTGAGTATGGTCTAGAACTTCTTACAAGTGGAGTAAGTATCGAAGGACTAACCGAAGAAGAAGTAATTTATAAAGATTTCAAAACCTATACTGCAGGTGACCACCGCGTTGGTGTTGCTCAGGTATTTACTACTTCATTTTTAGACTATAAAAAGAATATTAAGAAATATATAGAAGCTTTAAATAATATAAGTACTAATAATAATTATAAAGTTGTCTGTTTATTTGTAACTGATATTTTAAATAATGATTCATATTTAATTTATAATGAAAGTGCTAAAAAATATATTGAAGATGCTTATGGAATCTTTAATTTAACTCAAGGACATTTACTTAAGGGAGTAGTTTCAAGGAAGAAACAAATGGTACCTTTAATTCTTGAGGTAATAGAAAAGGTGTAATATGAAGTTAAAAATAACAACATTTGTAATTTTATTATTGTGCATATCTATTGTAGTAGGTCTTGCTTTTATAATGAAAGGTAGTGATAATGAAACGCTCAGTATGCTAAATTATACAGCAAGCGGGACTATAACTGAAAGAAGATCAGGAAAAAAAGTTATCATTACTTTAGATGATGATTCAGTTAATAAATTAGTTGACAATCTAGAAATTCATTCAAACATATTTATGGTTGGAGACCGCCTTAATATAAAATATCATTTTGAAAAAAACAAATATGTTTTAAATGAACTAGAACCCATCTTAAGAAGTGATACTGAAAGAAATAATCTTGCAAATAAAATTTCATCTGATCCAACTATGATTAGATATCAAGAAAAGATGAAAAGAGATAAAGAAATAGAAGATAACACTTTAGCTGAAATAGTTGCTATACCTGATATTATAAAAGGACAAACTTATTTATTATTAAAACCAGAGGAATATTTTAAAATTAAAAATTATAATTATCGTAGTGATACTATAGTTAAAGAAGAAGAAACTATTATTAGATGCGATGAATCTTTTACTGTATTTAGTTTTGAAAATTACTTTGATGAAGCATATACTAAAGTAGATTATGAGTATGTTGATGGTTTTGAAAAAGATGCGATTGTATTTAAAGGTTTAAACAAAGGTATATATATATTAAAAGTAGCATATAAAAATGGTGATATGATTAATTATGTATTCATTTAATGTCTTGTTTTAGAATCTTTACCATGATAATATAATTATAAGAAAGGAAGATCTATTATGGAATGGTTATACATTTTAATTGTTATTGTAGTTTTACTTATTTTATTTGTTATAACAACTTATAATAAACTAGTAGGACTTCGTGCTAAGGTTAGAAATCAATGGGCTCAAATTGATGTTCAATTAAAAAGAAGAGCCGATTTAATTCCTAATTTAGTTGAAACAGTAAAAGGCTATGCTAAACATGAAAAAGAAACTTTAGAAGAAGTTATTGCTGCTAGAAATTCTTATTTATCAGCAAGTACTCCTGAGGCTCAAATGGAGTCAAGTGGAGAGTTATCTAATGTAATTAGTAAACTATTTGCTTTATCAGAGAGTTATCCTGATTTAAAAGCAGATAAAAGTTTTGTCAAAATGCAAGAAGATTTAACTGAAACAGAAGATAAAATTTCTTATGCTAGACAATTTTATAATGACATTGTTATGAAGTATAATGCAGCAATTCAAAAATTCCCTACTAATGTTATAGCTGGCATGTTTAACTTTAATGAAAAGAAATTCTTTGAAGCAACAGCTGCTGATAAAGAAAATGTCAAAGTGAAATTTTAAAAGGAACTTTTAGTTCTTTTTTTTATGATGTGTGATAAAATCTAATTAGAAGGTGAACTATGAAAAAAACATTGTTTTTAATTATAAGTTTCTTATTATTTAACTTAAATGTATATGCAAACTCTATTAATAAAATAACTATGGATATATTTGTAAATGATAATGGAGATGCCCACGTTACTGAAGTATGGTCTGTTAATATAAAGAGTGGAACAGAAGGCTATAAACCATATTATAATTTAGGTAATTCTGAAATTATTAATTTTAAGGTAAGAGATGATGAAAATAATAACTATACAAATGTTAGTCCATGGAATACTAATTTAACATTTAATGAAAAAGCCTATAAAAGTGGGATTAATTACATTAATAATGGTTTGGAACTTTGCTGGGGAATTAGTAAATATGGAAAAAGAGAATATACTTTAGAATATGATATAACCGGTTTTGTATCTGAAACACAAGATAAACAAATGATTTATTGGACGCTTATTCCTCATGAACTTTCATTGAGACCTAAAAGTGTAGAGATCACTATTAAATCAAACCATTATTTTAATGATGATGTTCCCGTATGGGGATATGGTAATTATGGTGGTACTGCCTATGTATATGAAGGCATAATTGAAATGAATAGTGATGGTAGACTTGATAGTAATGAATACATGACTATTTTAGTTGAGTTTCCTAAAGGAATGTTTAATACTAGTAATATTTTAGAAAAAGAATTTGATGATTATCATGATATGGCCGAACAGGGTGCAGTACATTATAAAGACGGTCCTAGTATTTTTTCAATAATATTTATATTTAGTGTTTTTATAATATTTGCTGTTTCTTCAATTCTTTTAGTATTAAAAAGTGTAAGAAATAAAAACTTTAAAAAAGTTATTTCTAAAGGTAAGTTTAAAAAAGATTTAAATTACTTTAGAGATATACCTTGTGATAAAGATATATTTTATGCATTTTTTATAGCATCAAGTTATAATTTAAATAAAAAAGAAACTGACTTTCTAGGAACTTTAATTTTATACTGGATTAAAAAAGATATAGTTACTATTGATAAAAGAGAAGTAAAAAAAGTATTTAGAAAAAAAGAAGAAACAGCACTGATATTAAATAGAGAAAAAATAGAGGGAAGTTCTAATGAAGAAGAAAAAGAAATGTTTGAATATATGTACAGTGCTAGTAAAGATGGAGTATTAGAATCAAAAGAATTTGAAAGATATGCTAGTAATAATTATAGTAAAATTTTAAATTGGTTTAAAAAAGTTGAAAAAACCGAAAGAAATAAATGTTTAGAAAAAGAATTAATATTAAAACAAGGTCTTAGTTATATTGAAACAAATGAAATATATGAGGAAGCTAAAAAAATGGCGGGGCTAAAAAAATTCTTTGATGACTTTTCATCTCTTGAAGATAAAAGTGCGATTGAAGTTAAACTATGGGATTATTATTTAATGTATGCTCAAATATTTGGAATGACTAAAAAGGTGGCTGATGAATTTAAAAAAATATATCCAGATGTGCTAACAGATAATACCTATAATGATATTGTATTTGTCTATGCATTTTCAAATAGAGCGATGATAGGTGCGACAACGGCAAGAACTAAGGCTCAAAGTTACAGTGCTGGTGGTGGAGGGTTTTCATCAGGTGGCGGTGGCTTTGGTTCATTTGGTGGTGGAGGCGGAGGCGGAGGTTTTCGCTGATTGACAAAATTAAGTGATATGGTAAAGTAATATTGTAAGAATAAAAGAGGTATTTATGATTAGAAAAATAAATAATTTATCTAATAGAGCAAAAAATTTATTGGTATTTTTATTATTACTAGCAATACTAATTTCTTTTGCTACCTATGCTTGGTATCTAGATATGAGAACAGTTTATACAACTAGTTATGAATTATCTATTGCATCAACGGAAAGTTTACTTATTTCTTTAGATGGAAAAAAATGGGACATAGAAGTTACCATAAATGAATCTAATTATCATAGTACTTATGAAGGCAATACCAACTCATGGGCAGTAGATGGACTTATACCAGTTTCAAGTGCGGGACAAATTCATAGAGGAACATCAAGAATGATTATGTATCAAAAAAGTGGTATTACTGCTACTCCTGGAGGATATCGTTTGATGGCAAGCCCAGTTCAAAATCTAGGAGCCGAGGAAGCAAAAGGTTATATTGCTTTTGATATTTTTATTAAAAACTTTACTGGAAAACAATATATAAAAGAATTAAATGAACATACTGAAGAAGCCATATATTTAACATATGACTCCGATGTAGGAATAGCCTCAAGTGGTGGAGTGCCAGGATATGGAATTGAAAATTCACTTAGAGTTGGATTTGTTCAAATAGGAAGAGTAATCGGATCTGAAATGAATCAAAAGACGATAACAGGAATTACCTGCAGTGATACCGAAGAGGTTACGGGAATATGTAGGGATGCCGTTATTTGGGAGCCAAATGATACTGCTCATGCTAAGGGTTCAATTGAATATTATAATGAAACATGTAAGAAAAGAACTGGAAGAGATATTCGTGATTTTAATTCTTATGGTGGTAAATGTAAAACAATTAAAGATGGAGAATATGCCCCAACTTATGTTATAACTAGTCCGATAAAATCTAGCCATCATGTCGATATATATGATGGAGCAGCTTATAACGGTTACACAAAAACTACTCAATTAAAAGAACAAAGTTATTTTACTGATACTTTAAAAGAACTTAGAGGAATAGACCGTCGACCAATATTTTCTATAGCTGCTAATAGTATTACTAAAATAAGAGTTTATATTTGGCTGGAAGGTCAAGATATTGATAATAATAGTTTAGCATTTAAGGGAAATAAAATTTCAATGCATTTTGCTTTTACGAAAGATCGCTTTTCAATGCTTGACATGGCTGGAGATGGATATGAGCCACTTGATGATGAGTGGAAACCAGTTATAACTCTTGATCCTGATATTGATGAGATAATAATCGGTGTTGGTGAGGAATTAATTTTACCAAGAGCAACTGCAATTGATAAAGTTTCAGAAGACGAATTTGGTAATGATATTACTGAATATTTAACTCAAAGAATTCAAATAATAAATCCAGTAGATATTAATACTCCAGGTGTTTATGAAGTTGAGTATAGAGTGAGTGATTGGGTAGGTAACCAAGCCGAGCCGGTGATAGTAACAGTAATTGTTGAAGAGAATCAGCCATAATGTGCTGATTTTTTTTAATCCATTTTTCGATAAAAATCGACAAAAATTATTGACAAAGAAATTGTTTGTGGTAAGATTGTATTGTATTACGATAGACATATCGGATTACGTGTATATTATTATTTGTAGGTAAATAATATACAAAAAATAAAGAGGAAAGAGGAAAGAGGAAAGAGGAAAAATATGGACAAAATGAAATCAATTCAAAACCGCCGTGTTAGAAACCTTATAATTATTTTTGCACTTACAGCTGTAATAGTTTCAGTTTCTACTTATGCGTGGTTTATTGGAATGAGAACCGTTGGGGTTTCAAGTTTTGATGTCAACATTTCAAGTACTGAAAGTTTGATGTTATCACTT
>DUUS01000066.1 GCA_012841465.1 Mollicutes bacterium | reverse complement strand
CTTTCTACTGCTAGTAAGTAATTTTCAGTAACCATTCTTCCTTCTACCGAAGTATCCGTTCCAAAGTTAATTGATGAAAATGGAACTTGAGCTCCAGCTCTACTATGCATGGTATTTAAATTATGAACAAATGCTTCCATTGCTTGATATGTAATTCGATTTACTTTTTTAAGTGCTTTTTCATAAGCATTTTTAAATAAATCTTTTACTTTAGGAGCATCTAATGTATATTTATCAAAAATACTTAAATCAACAGTAATGCTTTCTAATTTATCAATTTCTCTAATTAATTTTTCATTATTAATATAAGTACCATACTCAGTATAATCAAGTAAATCAAATAATGTTTGTTTAAATTGCTTCTTAAAAGTCTTTAATACTCCCGGTGCTAAATAATAATCAAAAGCTGGTATACTTTGACCACCATGTTGATCATTTTGATTTGATTGAATTACGATTGCTGCGAGTGCTGAATAAGACATAATATCATTTGGTGCTCTTAAGTGACCATGTCCAGTTGAAAAACCATTTTTAAATAGTTTGCTTAAATCAATTTGGCAGCAAGTCGTAGTACCCATTGCTAGAAAATCCATATCATGAATATGAATAATTCCTTCTTCATGAGCATCAGTAAATTTCTTTTTCAGAAGATATGCTTTAGCAAATTCTTTTGAAACCGATGAGCCAAAATGGAGCATAGTTCCCATTGGAGTATCCCCATCTACGTTAGCGTTTTCTCTTTTTAAATCTGTATCATTTGATGTTTTAAGTCCTAATTCTTCAAGAGTTTTAAGAAACTTATGAAGTTTTTTATCATCTGAGAACATATCTCTTGATTCTTTTCTTCTTTCTCTATAAGAAGAAAACGATTCATAAACATCATCATATTTAGATTCTTGTAATTGAAGCTCAATTAAATCTTGGATATCTTCAATTTTAATAATGTCTCCCTCTTGATAATTTTTATCAATTTTTTTAATGACACCTTGGTAAACTTTTTGAATATCTTTAGCATTATACTTAGGTTTAGTTTCTTCTTCAATTTCATCATAAAGAGTAACACTGTCAAAACCTTTCTTGATTGCTATTGCTATTTTTTCACCATTGAAATCAACCTTTTTCCCATCCCTTTTTCTAACTTTATACATATTTTTCCTCCCACTTGTATAAATCTATAGTTATCTACAAAGTAGATTAACTTCCTTTAATATTGATGTTTATATAGGAAACATCATCCTCTTTTATTTTTAAAAGTTTTGATTCAAAACTTTTAAATGAAAGATTACTTCCTATGTTTAAATTAATATTCATGCCACCTATAAATTCTTTTTGAATCTTACTTAATAATTTATAATCTTTTTTAATTAAATTAAATTCAGAAACCAGAGAATATAAATTAGGCTCGGTAACACCTTCAATAATTCCAAATACTGATTTATCTAAAGTCATAAAATGTTTTCTGGCATCAATTTTAGAGTCTTCATATATTTGAAAATTTAATTTTGTTTCTTCTTCAAATAAAGTGCATTTTTTATTTAAATATTTTAATATTTTAATTAATAATTTTTCTTGTTTTGAAGAATCTTTTTCTAAAACACAAACTGCTTCTTTAAGACCAGTAATACCAATTAATAATACTCCATTTTTAATAACTTTCCTTATTCTTTGATTATTTTCTAACTTCTCATCATCAAAGATATTATTATTAAATAAATAATTATAATTAGCCTTAGTTTTACCAGCAATAGATTCAAATATTAATAAAAGGCACTGCTTTACCAAATCTAAATAATGATCTAACCTTTCATAAAATAAGCTTATTTTTTCATCTTTAGATTCAATTGCTAATCTACTTAAATTAATACTTATTGATGAAAGAACACTTCTTCCAAAAGAAGATTTATATTCAGTATGATAGTTTTCAAAAATGCGAACTCCACCTTTAAAGTATTCTACTTCGTATTCATCTTTATTAAATTTGTTTTCAAAAGATAATGATATATTATTTTGATTTATTAAAACCTCATGTACTTTATTTAAATATTTTATATTTTGATCATTTAATTTATAAATGATATTTATATTGTATTTATCTTTTAATAAATCAAATATAATTTCATTAATTATCATGCCTGTTTCATTTAAGTTGCTTCCAAAGCTCACTTGAGAATCTTTAAAATTACTTAATGTTTGAAGCATGCTTTTTATAATTAAATAAGTTTTATCCTTAGTTTTAATTAAAGCTTCCTTGCTACTTTTTATAATTATATTTTTAACATTACTTGATATATTTAATTTCTTATAATTATTTATATCTATATACACATTGTTTTCTTTATCAATTATTTCTTCAATTCTATTTATATTTATATAAAGATCAAATCCAGCGATTTTTAAATTACTAGAAACTATTTCTTTAAATAAGGTTTTATATTTATTTAAAAAATATTCTTCAAATAAATAATCAACTGCTGGAATACTTAAAGCTCCATTTATCTCTTTTTTTAAATTCGTAAGTATCAAGGAGAGATTATAATCAATGTCTTCTCTTTTTAAATATTCATTTAATATAATATGAGTATTTGAAAATATTCCTAAAGAGAAACAATCTAAATCTTCAATATAAATATACCCTTCATCATGTGCCCTTAAAAACTTATTATCTATTACATATGATTTATTAAATTCTTTTACAATTGTCTTTCCATATTTAGTAATTAAATCAACTGCTTTATAATCATTATCATTTTTAAGTGAATCATCTTCAAGTATTTTTTCAAGAGCTTTTATAAATTTATGTTGTTGTTTTATTTTAAAGATTTGTCTTGAAGCAGCCCTTTTCTGGCGATACTCACTAAACGATTTATAAACATTAAAATATTTTCTCTTTTTTAATGTTGTTTCGATTATATCTTGGATAGCTTCAACATTAATTGTTTTTCTATCAAAGTAATTTTCTTTAATATAACTAATTACTTCTTCATAAACTATATTAATGTTTTTCTCATTATTATTAGAAGAAACACTGTCAAAAGCCTGTTTTATAGCAACTACAATCTTGTATTCGTTAAAATCAACTCTCTGCCCGCTTCTTTTTACTACAATAAGGTTGTCTAGTTCATTTTTCATATTATTGCACCTTCTTTTTTCTCTTCTATGCTAAATTAAGTTTAACAGAAGCACATATTCATGTCAATGTTTTTTTAACGACTTTTTAATTATTTTGTCTTTTTGAAATTTTAAGAAAACGAAAAAACGGTCAAAAAAAACATTCGTCCTTGGCTAAGCCTTATTAAACGAGTGTTTGTCCGTTTTTAATTATATAATTTTAAATTTACATTTTGTTTGCACTAATTATTTGTAAAGGTAATTAGATTAAAAATGAATAAAAACCAAATTGTAATTGCAGTATTTAATTTAAATCTAGTACATTCATATACAGCAACAGTTTTATCTATTAAACTAATTGTTATTCCTTCTTTAGTTGATGGCATTTTTAAATTAAGCGGAAACATATGAGTAATAATTGCATCTTTTTCTAAATTATTTAAATGAAAATGAGTTTCAGAATTTTTAAGAGCTACTCCTGCATGATTTTTTGTTTTATCAAAACTATTTTCAAAATGAAAATCTTCATTAATAAAAAAATCATGCAAAAGAGCTGCTCTAGTAGCTGAGACATAATCTTGTTTTAGTAATTTACTAATCTTATATGTCATACCAGCAACTCTAAGCGAGTGATCATATCTTGATACTCCATGATGACTTTCATTTTTCATTTTTATATATTTTTTATTATTAATTATCTTATTTGCTATTTCATCAAATGTTAACATTAAACGTGCCTCTCTTTACTATCAGTAGTATAGCATACTCTAAACAATTTTATAAGGTATCGGCTAAAAAACTATTATTAATTTACAAATCTATGATATACTTAAATTGGTGATAACATGATTAATAAATCATTAGATGAGCTTGAAAAAGATAAAAATATTTTTGAAGAAGAATATAATAAACTAACTGAAGAAGACGAAAGACAAGAACTTTATCAAAGTTATATTGAAAAATTAAAGGTATATTTATTTGAAGCAAATAATTTTATTAAGAATCATTTTAAAACTACTGTATCTCCTTTTATTAGTATAGAGGGAAGAAATGCTCTTAATAAAGGATCGGCTAATCATTATATAAAAAAATCTAAAGAAGATTTTTTAAAAGAATTAAACAACCTTATTTCAAGCGATGTATACAACCTTCTAGATGAAGATAATAAAAAAAGAGCAAGAACAGCCCTATATATATTAAAAACTTATTATGAAAACAATTTAGAATAATAAACCAAAATTATCATATAATAAAATATAAATAAATTGCATTATAACTAAAAACATGATATTATTTATTTAGAGAAAAGGAATGCCTGTGATAGGCGCCATTTCCGTTTTTGACGAAAATAGTACCTACTTATTAATAAGTAAGTACTATTTTATTTATAATAATTATAATAAAATGGAAGACAAAATACTTTTCCATAATATCAGCCCCTTTCATTATAAAGGGGAAATAGCACCCACTTAAATGGCTATTATTTTATTTATTAGATATTTATAATAATTAGCAAAATAATTATTATGATGTAGTGAAAAAGAAAATCACTAAAAAACAACTCCTTTGTGGGTTGTTTTTTAGTCAATATTTCGATAATCTACTTTACCTACTTTGGTTTTTGGAAGTACTTCTCTATATTCAATTGTTGTTGGCAGTGAATATTTAGCAATATTTTTTTTACAATATTCTTTTATTTCATTATCTATATCTTCATTTAATTTAAATTCTGGTTTTAGGACAATATACGCTACTGGTACTTCTCCTTTATATGAGTGAGGTTTACCTATTACTATCGATGTTAGTACTTTAGGATGTTTATTAATAATAGATTCAACATGATTTGGATATATATTATAACCAGATGATATAATTATTCTTTTTAATCTTGATTTAAAGAAGATCATTCCGGTTTTATCCATTGAGCCTACATCGCCTGTATGAAGCCATACTTTTCCATCTTCATGAGTTTGTAGTTGAAGCCTAGTTTCTTCTTTATCATCTAGATATCCAAGCATTACTGCTGGGCTATTTAAACATATTTCACCATCTTCGTTATAATAAACATTTTCAGTTGTTCCTGGTTTTACTATTTTTACAAAGTTATCTGGTCCAGGTATTCCGATGCTTCCTGGGACAAAGTTATTTATTGGGGTCATTATAGTTGATGCTACACATTCAGTCATACCCCAGCCTACTTGAATTTCGGCGTTTGATCCATATTCTTTTACAAAGGCATTTACACGTTTTTGTAGCTCTGGTGTTAGCATGTCACCACCACATAATACAGCAGTTAGGTGTTTTAAATCATCTTTTTTTAATTTAGTTAAAAGTAGTGCTTCATATAAAGTTGGCACCCCAGCAATTAAGTTTGGTTTATAAGTTCTGATTAGTTTACCAAAATCAGCTGAAGTAAATTTAGGAACTAAAATAGCTTTCATCCCGTACATAAATACTGTATGAATACATATTCCAAGCCCAAAACCATGAAATATTGGCATGATAGAGAGCATACTTTCTCCAGGTTTAGCAGCTGGACAAACATTTGCATTTTGCATTGCTACTGCATTGAAGTTTTTACTTGATAGCATAATTCCCTTAGGTGTACCAGTTGTTCCCCCACTATAGAGAATAACTGCTAAGTCTTCATGAGTTTTTTTGCTTCTTTTTATTTCAAGAATGCATCTTCCTTCATATATAAAGTCTTTCCAAGAAACTACATTTGCACTTTTATTCTTTACTTTTATTTTTCTCCCACTTGTTAGCCAGTAACCAGCAGTTACTGCAGCATTCATACTTTCACTTGCTTTAGCTAAAATGATCTTTTTTAAGTTTAGCTTTTTTTCTATTTGAGATATTTTTTCATAAACAAAATCCATAGTTAAAATATATTTACTTTTAGCTTTTTTGACATAAAATTCAATCTCTGTCTCACTAGATAGAGGGTGAATCATATTCGCTACTGCTCCTATCATATTAAGAGCATAAACTGCCATAACTCCTTCTGGAGTATTTGGCATACATATAGTAACCCGGTCATTTTCTTTTACACCTATTTTTTGAAAAGCCTTAGCACATCTGTGAACTTTTTCTAAAAAGTCACGGTAGGTGCAGTGACTTCCAAAATATTCATATATTTCATAATCTGGATATGTTAAAGTGGTAGATTCAAGTACCTGGTATAATGTTTTTTCTGGATATAATAAATTTTTTGATATTTTTAATTCTTCATAATATTTATACCAAGGAGCAGAATCAAAATATTCATACCTAATGTGATGAGTTCCTCTTTTTATATTTTTGGTTATGTCTTTAAACTTTGCTTTCATTAAAACCTCTTTCTTAGTTTCCTTATATATTCATTTTATCAAATATAAGCATGAATGTCGATATTTTAACTTGTTGCCAAAAAACCTAATGCACATATACTATATTGTAGATTATTACATTAGAAAGGTGGTTATATAATTGACAAGTTATCAAATAAAAAAAGGAGATACTCTATGGGATATTGCTAGAGTTCACGGAATAACTCTAGAAGTATTATTAGCAGCTAACCCTGGAATACAAAATCCTCACTTAATTTATCCTGGTGAAATAATTAATATTCCAAGGGTTGGCTCTGGTGACTACTTAGTAACTAAAGGTGATACAATGTGGGATATCGCTCAAAATTATAATATTTCTTTGAATAGTTTAAAAGCTGCTAATACTCAAATAAGTAATCCTAATCTTATTTATCCAGGACAAATAATAAATATACCTGATGGCATCTCAACAGATACTCCTCCAGAGGCTCCTGCAGCAAGTGAAAGAGAGTTTGAACAAGAAGTAGTTCGCCTTGTAAATGCAGAAAGAGCATCAAATGGAGTACCTTCACTAAATGAATCAAATGAAATAAGTAATGTTGCTAGAGTTAAATCTGAAGACTTTATTGTAAACAGATATTTTGCTCACAACTCTCCTACCTATGGAACCCCATTTGAAATGTTAACATCATTTCAAATACCATATACTGCTGCTGCTGAAAACATTGCTAGTGGTCAAAGAACTCCAGAAGAAGTGATGAGATATTGGATGAATTCACCAGGACATAGAAGTAATATTTTAAATTCTAATTACAATAATATTGGAGTTGGAGTCGCTAGAGATCAAAATGGCAATCTCTACTGGACTCAATTATTTACAAGAAATTAGACTTAAGTCTTTTTTTCTTTTGGAAATAAATGGACTTATCATCCCTTATGTGTTAGTATATACAGCGAAATAAGGGATAATTATGATGGGATTATTAAGTAATGTAAATTATAAATTACAAAACAAATTTAATCTTTCATCTTATATCAGCATTTCACAAAAAAACAGGACAGATCATTTAAAGCGAGATATAAATGAGGCTATTTTTGAAATGGAAAATCATTTATTTTTTTTAAAGAAAAACCTTAATTTAAATCAGGATATTACCTTTGGTTTAGAACTGGAATTTGAAGATGCTAACTTTATAGAAGTCGATAAACTTTTAAGAAAAATAGTAAATACTAGTAATATATTTAGCTGGAAAGTAGTTCCTGATACATCAGTAACTAAAGAAAATAGTAATAACGAAATTTGTGGAGGAGAAATTGTCACTCCAATTCTAAGAGATTCTT
>DUUS01000002.1 GCA_012841465.1 Mollicutes bacterium | reverse complement strand
CAAAGCATATTCTTTAATTACATTTCTAATTAATTCTTCATCATCTACTATAAGTAATTTCATATCGCACTTCCCAATCAATATTATAACAAATTTATGAATATCAAGTGAAGTTTTAGGCTATATTATAAACTTTACAAAAAAACAACCCAAAGGATGAATTTAAATTACTATAAATGGATCATCAATTTTACCAAATAATTATAGTTTAATCTACTTTTACATTGTGTATCCGTTACATTTTTTTTACATTTATATCATTTTTATGTAATGGAATTATATAAACACCTCTTAATTTATGAGTATATATGTTTTAAAGACCGCTTATATATAATTGTTTCTTTAGCTTTATTATGTTTCGACCTATTTTTTATGGCAAAACCAATATCCATTATATTTTTTTGACATTTATGTCATTTTTATATAATGGTTTGTATTTATATATTCTGATGGTGAAATTTAATCTACTTTTACATTATGGTAAATTGTATTTACATCATCTATGTCTTCGAGAAGACTATATAATTTATTAAATTCTTCTAGTTCTTCATTTTCTAAAGTTATTTCTTCTTTAGGAAACATTCCGATTTCATCAAAGGTATATTCTATATTAGGGATTAATTTTTCTAGTACTTCTTTTACTTTGTTCATATCTGCTGGTTTAAAGTATATTATTATTTCATTATTTTCGTTTTCAATATCAATTAAATTTATATTATTTGATATTAGATGATCTAATATTTCTTCTTCACTAGAGTGTTTAAATGCTAGGACTCCTAGATAGTCATAGTTATAACTTACACTATTGGTTACTCCTAGTGATTTATTTACTTTATTAAATGCTGCTCTTACCATGCCAACAGTTCTGTGGACATTATCAGTTAGACATTTAATTATAAAAGTACTTGCTCCAGGTCCAAAGCCTTCATAGGTTATTTCTTCTAAAGATTCTCCAGTGTTACCTTTGGCTTTATCAATAGCTCTATTAATAATATCATTTGGAACTTCTAATCTTTTGGCTTTTTCAACTAGTCTTTTTAATTCTAAATTTGCTTCTAAATCTGGAGTTCCTCTTTTAGCAACTACATATATTTCTTTAGCATAGTTAGTATATAATTTTCCTTTTTGTTTTCCACTTTTTTCAATACTTTCTTTTCTTACTGAATATGCTCTTCCCATTTAAATCACTCTTTCTATAAAAATAATCTAGCATTATAAATGAAATCTTTATATAACTTATTAGTTACTAATTTTTTTAATCTTTTAATTACTTTTTTTACATTGTAAATTTTTAATTCTTCAAAGTCATATTTTTTCATTAAATGTTCGATTATTTTAATTACTAATTCTTTATCATCTTTATGTTTAAATCTTAATCTTAATTTATTTAAAGTTTCTTTATTTTGTTTACTAATTATTCTTGTATAGTAACTTTCTTTTTTATTTTTAAAATAATATTTAGTACCATCTAAGTTTTTAATTACCCTTAAAGCATCTAAATATCCAATTCTCATATGTTTAGTATTTGAATCTTTATCAAAGATTAACATTGAACCAAGTCCTTTTCTTGGTTTTATTTCAATTATTTCGGTATCTATATTACTTTGTTTTTTTATTCTTCCTACTCCTTTTACTCTAACACTATATATTTTATTACATCCTTCTTTTTCAAGTAAAGTAATAGGTAGATTATTATAAAAACCACCATCTAAATAAAAATTATCATCTATTATTTTTTTAAATGAAAATACTGGTAAATAACAAGAAGCTAATATATATTCTGAAAGCTTTCCCTCTGGTATATCATCTATTGTTAGTTCAAGGGGCTCTAGACCTTTTAATTTAAGAGTTACTAAACCAAATTTTATTTTACTATTTCGCACTTTTTCTTCATCTATATTATCATTTATTACATCTAGAATATGATCTGTATCTATTCCTTTATTAGTTAAAATTTGTTTTAAGTTTTCATATACACTAAAAAAATCATTAAATTTAAATTCTTTAGTTTTAATTTTATCAACAAGCAGGCTATCAATACCAAAGAGATCAGTAGTAGTTTCAGTCCATAGATTAATCATTTTCTTTCTATCACCTTGACATAATAAAGCAGCATTAACTGCTCCGATAGAAGTTCCGGCTACCATATCTGGTTTTATTCCATTGTCAATAAGAGCAAGCATTACTCCAACTTGATAAGACCCTTTAGCTCCCCCACCTTCTAAAGCTATTCCAGTCAATTAAATCACTACTCCTAAAAACATTAATATTATACCTATTATTATTCCAGATATTGTATATTTATTAAAGTTTTCTTTTAGTAACTTAAATAATTCAAAACCTAGTATATAAATTATCATACCAATTGTAATACTTAAAAGATAACCTAAAACATTATTTGAAAGAAAACTATTAAATAAATGAATAATTAAACCGCCAAGAAATGTAGATATTGTTAGTAATATAATATAAGTCCATAGTTTAAGCTGACTACTATTTTTAAGCATCGCAGTTATTTTAATTCCAAAAGGAATATTATGTAGTGCTACTCCACCAGCATATATAATTCCACTTTTAAAACTAGCCTCAGCAAGAGCATATATTCCAGTTCCCTCTATTACATTATGAATTATTAAAGCAATAGCAGTAATCACAGCAATATGTTCAAGACAGTAATCTCCATCACAATCATCATCATGGCTATGAGGTACTATTTTTTCAATTATTAATAGCAGTAAAATACCTAAAATTACTCCAGTTATTATTTTAATAAAGTGATACTCTTCAAACAGTTCTAATGTCTCTGGTAGTATATCAAGTATTATTAAAAGTATTAATACTGAAAAACTTATTCCTACACTAAAATTAATTAATTTTTCTTTATTAGTAATAAAAAATGCAATTAGCACTCCTACTAAAAAGAAAGCTCCTGCTAGAAAAGTAATAAGTAAGCTTTCCATGTAATCACCATCCATATTTAGTTTATCAAAGAAAAGTATTAAAATCTATAATTATTTTAAGACAATATTTATAGCACTTTTAATTTGATTTTTAAAAGTTATTCCCTCTGACCAAGTAATATATTTATTTAAATCTTTTAATTTAACAAATTTTCTTTCAATTGTTTCAAATTCTTTTTTAAAGGAATTGATTTTAGATGCCTTTGCGGTAAAACGGAGTTGATAGTAAATATTCTTTCCTTCGATTACTTCTACTGCTCCTAAATACTTTATATTTGAAACTTCTACATTAGCTTCTTCTCTTATTTCTCTTATCAAAGTATCAAGTGGAGTTTCTTCTTTTTCGGATATGACCTCCTGGTATAGTCCATATATCATTGTTTTTAACAATTAAAAGTTCATTTTTATCATTAAAAACATAACCACTTACTTGAGTATATTTTTTATTTGTATAATCAAAATCTTCTATCCAAAGTATTTTACAGTTTTCATTTAATATTTCATGTTTCATTAATTTACTCACTTTCTATTTTATTTATAAGTTCAAGGACTTTTTTTTCAATATCTCGATAACTTTTTGAAGTATCTATTCTAAAATATATTTCTTCACTAGGAAGTTCTCTTTTATTTTTTTCCATATAAATAAAAGACATTATATTTGCTTCTGAATAATTAATAGTTTCACTTCCATTTATAAAAAAAGTTTTTGGATCAAACTTTCTTTTATAAAGGCGCTTGATAACTTTTCTTCGATTATATTTTATTTTAACAATATAATATTTAATATTATTTCTTTTAAAAAATTTTATGTAATCTTCAAAGCCATTGATAACATTTCCATCTAGAACACATATATTATTATTTTTAATTGATTCTTTAATTCGGTAATATTGAATCTTTTTTACTAACTTTTGAGAAGCTAGTAGTGGATACCTTGATTTTTTTATATAGTTTGTTCTTGATAAAAATTGTCTTACCTTATCATTATTAAGTACTACTACATCTAGTTTTTCAGATATAATTCTTGCGATTGTTGATTTTCCAGTTCCTGATATTCCATCAAATAAGATAATATAAGGTCTTTTTGCGCTGCCTTTAATAATTGGGTTATTTTCTAAAAAGTAGTTTATAATCTGTTTCTGGTTGTTTAAATTCATTAAAATAACCTTTCAACGCTTTTAGCATTAATATCATATTTTGAAAAATCTTTTTTTAAATAAAGCGGATAAGCTGCGGCTGCTATCATAGTTGCATTATCAGTACAATATTTCATTTTTGGTATTGATAAATTTATATTTAGTTTTTTTGCAAGTTTTTCCATTTCTTCTCTTAAGTGTTTATTCGCACTAACACCTCCTGCTATAATTAAATTATTTATCTTTGTTTTATTTATAGCAAGGTTAGTTTTTCTTATTAACTGTTCAATAGCTGTTTTTTGAAAAGATAGAGCTAAATCATATTTATTTAATTCTTTATTTTTTTGTTTATAGTTATTAACAATATTAATAACTTGACTTTTTAACCCACTAAAAGAAAAGTTAAGATCATCATTATTCATTACTTTAGGAAGATCAATAGTGTCTTGTCCTTTCATTGCATACTCTTCAATAACAGGTCCTCCTGGATAGGGTAGATTAAGTGCTTTTGCTACCTTGTCATATGCCTCGCCTACTGCATCATCTAAAGTTGCTCCGATGACTTCAAAGTCATAGTCACCCTTCATCAGTACTAGTTCAGTGTGTCCTCCACTTACTATTAAGGCAAGGAGAGGAAACTTCATTTTCGAGTTTAAATTATTACTATAGATATGCCCAGCAATATGATTTACTTTAATTAATGGTTTATTATAAACTAAAGATAATGTCTTGGCAAATTCAAGACCAACTAAAAGACTTCCTAAAAGACCTGGTGCATATGTTACTGCGACTGCATCCATATCTTCTATTTTTAAGTCTGTTTTAGAAAGTAAATCAGAAAGTACCATCGTTATATTTTCTGAGTGCATTCTACTTGCTATTTCAGGTACTACTCCGCCAAAGTCTTTATGGGTATCTATTTGGGTTAAAGTTGATGTTGCGATTTCTATACTTCCATTTTTTACAATTGAAATACTTGTTTCATCACAGCTTGTTTCAACTCCTAATATATATATATCTTTCATTATTCACTACTTCTTTCCATAATTATAGCATTTTCATTTCCATAGTATTTTTCTCTTATATTAATAATAACAAAATTAAATTTTTTATATAACTTTATAGCAGGTAGATTACTTTCTCTTACTTCTAGAATAATTCTTTTATTATTTTGACTTAAGAAATAATCTACGAGAAGTGATGCTATTTTTTTATTTCTTTTTTCTTCATGAACTGCTACATTCAAAAACTCAATATAATCTATATTATCTAAGTAATGAAGAAATCCAATTACTTTATTATTTTCTTTATAAACTAATATTTCTTCATTATCAGGTAAGTTATTTATATTAAATAATTTTTCGAATTTTTTATTTACTAAGCTTCCTAGTTTAATAATATCTTTAATATCTTCTTCTTTATATTTATTTATCATTTAAAGCCTCAATCTTTTTTATATAGATTGCTTTTACTTCATGAGGATTTGTTTCCTTTATATTTTTTAAATATTTATTTATTTTTTCAATATCTAAATAATAATTCGTATTAGGTTTATTATATTTATTTTCAAATGATTCTTTTTCTAAATATTTTATATTACAGGTGAGTTTATTGTTTTCATAAACTCCATAGTAATAACCTTTATTATCTTTAACCGTAACTATTTTTTCATTTAAATTAGAATCAGATATTGCTAAAGCATCAATACTAGTTATAGTTTTGATTTTTGCATTTAATGTAAAGGCAAGCGTTTTAGCAACAGTTACTCCAAGTCTTACACCTGTAAAACTACCTGGACCATTTATTACAATAATTAAAGATAAATCTTTGGTATTTATATTTAATTCTTTTAAAGAGTCATCTATTGTAGGTATAAGGATAGTACTGTGACTTTTTATAGATTCTTTTTCTTTTTTTAAAATTAGTTTATCATCTTTTAAGATTCCAATTGTAAGTAAATTACTATAAGTACTAATAAATAAAGTATACATTTTTACCACCAACATTATTATATCAAAAAAAGCGCTTAAAGGCGCTAATTATAATACCATATTAACAACATCTTCGTACTTATCCCCATATGGTTTTAATCTAAGTACTCTGACATCTTCATTAATTACTTTAAATTTAATTTCAAGTCTCTCACTAGGTAGGTCGTTTTCAATTAAATCAGCCCACTCTATTATAGATATTCCTTTTTTATTAAAATAATCAGTTAAACCAAAATTATCTTCTTTAACTCTGTAAACATCCATATGATATAGAGGCATCTCTCCACTATTATATTCTTTAATTAAGGTATAGGTCGGACTTGTTATTGTTTCTTCAATTCCGAGTGACTTAGCAAAACCTTTAACAAAGACTGTTTTACCACTACCTAGTTCACCTATTAAGCAAACTACCATTCCAGGAAATGCGCAAGATTCAATATTTTCTGCCAGCTCCATTGTGTCTTCTATACTTTTAGAAGTATATTTATAATTCATTTTATCTCACCTATTTCATTATATATAAATTATTAAATTAAGTAAACCACTTAACGGTTTTATTATTTGTTTTTGCTAAAACTTTATACCTATTTTTGATTAAAACGAAAAAAAGGTTATAATAGATTAGAGGAGCTTTATGAAAAAATTAGAGGAAAAGTACGAAAATCATTTAAATATTAAAACTACAAGAATTATAGAAACAAATAGTAAGAAGGGACATAACAGGTGTGAGCCTACTCCCTATAAAGTTTTAGATAAACTTTTTAGTAAATTTAATATAGATAAAACTGACAGTGTTGTAGATTTTGGTTGTGGCCTAGGCAGGATTACTTTTTATATTCATAATAAATTTAAATGTGAAGTAACAGGAGTAGAGGCATATGATAATGTCTTTAATGAACTTCTAAGAAATAAAAGAAATTATGATCTTATCCATAGTGATATAGAAAACCCTATACATTTAGAATATGAGCTTGCTGAACATTTTGAAATTCTACCTAAGCATAATAAATTTTATTTTTTTAATCCTTTTTCTATTCATATATTTAAAAAAGTTATTAACAATATTTTAAATTCATATAAAAAAGATCCCAGAGAGATCTATATTATAATTTATTATCCCCTTCCAGATTATGTTTATTTTTTAAAAAAGCATACTGACTTTGAGCTAATAAATAAAATAAAAGTAAAAAGTTCTTTTGATCCTTTTGATAAGATTAGAATATATAGATTAAATTAATAAACTTTATTAGAATAAAATTCTGGCTCACAAGTTAAATTGATACCTAGGTTTTTAAGAGTTCTTAAATCACCATTTTGAATTATATAAGTAGAGTGAGCATCACAGTTTTTTAATTTATTTATATTATCTAGTGCGGTTTCTATAATTGGATTAGTTACAGAGCAAATTGAAAGCGCTATTAATACTTCTTGAAGTGATAGTTCTTTTTCTTCTCTTCTTAATTTTAAAATTGGTTCAAGTACACTTGGTGAAAGTAAATTTATTTCATCAGGTATTTTAGTTAACTCTTTAATAGCATTAATAATTAAAGTACTAGCTGGACTTAATAAATCGGTTTGTTTTCCAGTTATAACTTTACCATTTGGAAGCTCAAGTGAGATAACATGTCTTTTTTCTAGCTCACTTTTTTTAAGTGCTGGTTTAATTGTTTTTAAATAATATTCATCTATTTCAAGTTCATTTAACAATAGTTTTACTTTAGTAAGTGGCTCATTATCATTTAAACCTAATTTATAATTAGCTTGCTCTTGATAATATCTTCTAACAATTTCTTTTTTAGAGCTTTCATTTACTATATCCATATCAATAATACAATCTTTAATAACATTGATTGAAGTAGCTGTTGGTGATAAATAAATATCTTCTCCCCATATTCTATTTAAGATAGTTTTTAATATCGGAAAGGAATCAACATCACGATTATAATTAACGGCCTGAACATCATAATTTTCAAGGTGATAGGGATCAATTAGATTATAATCGTTTACATTTGCTGAAGCTGCTTCATATGCTAAATTTACTGGGTGTTTTAAAGGCAGATTCCAGACTGGAAAAGTTTCAAATTTCGCATACCCAGCATTTATACCTTTTTTGTTATCATGATAAAGCTGGCTTAAACAAGTTGCTAGTTTACCACTACTTGCTCCTGGAGCACTTAAGATAATAATTTTTTTAGTTGTTTTTATATAGGGATTAGCCCCATACCCCTCACGGCTTACTATAGTATTTACATCTGAGGGATATCCTTTAGTAGCTGTATGGATATAGGTTTTTATATTTTGAATCTCTAATTTTTTTATAAATTTTGTTACTGATTCTTCATTATTAAAAAGAGTTATAACAACACTATTTACATCAAAACCATGCTTTCTTGATATATTTATTAAATTAAGAATCTCGGTATCATAAGTAACACCGTATTCAGCTCTAGTTTTATTTTTTTCAATATCACTTGCTTTAATACAAAAGATTATTTCAATATCTTTTTTTAATTTTTTTAAAATATCTATCTTAGCATCACTTTTAAAACCAGGAAGAACCCTCTCTGCATGAGTATCTGAAAAAAGCTTTCCGCCCACTTCTAAATATAATTTATCAAAAAGTTTTAGTCTATCTTTTATTTCTTTACTTTGCTTTTCTATATATTTATCATGATCAAAACCTTTTTTCATTTTTACCTCTACTTTACTACCATATTAATAATAACAAAAAAAAACCCTTTTGTGTTTTAATATTACCTATTTTAAAAAGTTTTTTTAAATAGGCGATAAACAAAGGTTTTAGTTGTGTAAAGATTTTGTTTCTTTATTTACACTTCTTTACATCTTTTAAATTATTTTTAAATTTAATACTTCTTAAGATTAGAAGATCATAGTAAATATTAATTTCGATTTCTTCAGTTAACTCTTCAAGATTATTATCTAAATTATAACTTAAATAATAAAGAGGTAGGGTTATATCGAGTTCTTCTTCATTTTCAAGTAAATATAATATATCGGCATCACTAAATAGATTATTATATAAATTAATTAATTTATTAATAAGTTCTTGATTAATCGAGTTATTTATCAATAAAGCAATATCTTTACTTTCCATATTATCTTTTATAAATGGAGAGTTAAGTAATAACTTAAGTATTTTTTTAATATCTTCAGTATTTAATAAATTAACCTTTATCAATTTTTCTTTTATCTCTTTTAATTTAAAATGAAGACTATCAGATAAAGGCATCTGGTCTTCATAGTCTTTAATAAATTTAAATATTTCTTCTTTATTCATATTTAAATTTATTCGGATATTATCTTTTTAGTTTAACGTTTTCTTCTTTTAAACTTATTTCACGAATTTCATTTAAAGAAGTTATCATGTCTCGAACTTCAACAATTAGTTCTTCATTAAAATTAATTTCATTATTAATTAAAGCATTTTTTATTTCTTCAAGAGAAATTTCGATTGGAAGTTCTCTAGCTTTCATAGCAAAATATGTAGGTGACCCATTACCAGAAATTTCAGTTAAACGGTAAAGTAATAAAGAACCATCTACTGCTAAACTAATGTTTCTAATTAATTCTTGTTTTGTCATTGTTATTTCCCCCCTAACGAGGTTTATTATAGCAGATATTTACTAAAAGTAAAGAAAAAAACATAAAAAAAATATTGGCAACTACCTATTTTAGCTTATGCAGCTATCGTCGGCGTTTAAGTGCTTAACTGCTCTGTTCGAGATGGGAAGAGGTGTATCCACTTAGCTATCGTTACCAATATATATATTTTGTTCCTTAAAAACATAGATAATGTATTCATCAAAAATCATATTATGATTAAATCCTCAATCTATTAGTACTAGTCAGCTCAACGTATCACTACGCTTCCACCTCTAGCCTATCAACCTCGTAGTCTACAAGGGATTTTACTATTTTACAATATGGGAAAACTCATCTCGGAGAAGGCTTCTCGCTTAGATGCTTTCAGCGATTATCCTTTCCATACATAGCTACTCTGCACTGCAACTGGCGTTACAACAGATACACCATAGGTATGTCCAATCCGGTCCTCTCGTACTAGGATCAGCTCTCCTCAATTTTCCTGCGCCCACGACGGATAGGGACCGAACTGTCTCACGACGTTCTGAACCCAGCTCGCGTGCCACTTTAATGGGCGAACAGCCCAACCCTTGGAAGCGAATCCACCTCCAGGATGT
>DUUS01000065.1 GCA_012841465.1 Mollicutes bacterium | reverse complement strand
TAGTAAGTAAATTATGGGTATATTTTAGTAATTTATAATTGTTTTTAAGTGTTTGGTTTTAAAAACATTTACTGTTAAAAATGATAATATGCATATCTTTTTTTTTTGTTCATAAATTTTATAGTGAAAGGGAAGAATAATATGGAAAAAAAAGAGATAATTAGTAGCATCTCAGCATGGGGTGGAGGCGAGATTTATCTAGGAGTTGTTGGAGCAGTTAGAACAGGTAAATCAACATTTATTAAAAAGGTTATCGAAAACTTAGTAATACCAAATATACAAGATGAAAATGAAAGAAAAAGATGTCTAGATGAAATTCCGCAAAGTGCTCCTGGGAAATCAATTATGACAATCGAACCAAAATTTGTTCCATCATCTGGAGCAACTATTACCATTGATGAATTTACAACTAACATTAAGTTAATTGATTGTGTTGGTTATGTAATTAAATCATCATCTGGTTATGAAGATGATTTAGGTAATCCAAGACTTGTAAAGACTCCTTGGTATGATGAAGATATCCCATTTATTGAAGCAGCTGAAATCGGAACTGAAAAAGTAATCAGAGATCACTCAACAATAGGTATTGTTGTAACTACTGATGGATCTATTGGTGAATTTGCCAGATCTGAGTATATTGATGCTGAAGAAAAAGTAATCACAGAATTAAAAGCAATTAATAAGCCATTTATTATTTTACTTAATACTAAAACTCCAAGTACTGATGAAGCTACTAGACTTGCTCAAAGTTTAAGTGATAATTATGGTGTACCAGCACTACCTATTAACATTGATTCAATGAATGAAAAAGAAATGTATGAAATACTTAAAACTGCACTTTATGAATTCCCAGTACTTAATGTTGAAGTAAATGTACCAGAGTGGATTCATATCTTAGAAAAAGATCATGAGGTTAAAAAACATTATCTTGAAAAAATTAGAGAAAGTATGATGGATGTCTCTAAATTAAAAGATGTCGATAAGATAATTGATTATTACAAAGATAGTGAATTTATTCATGAAGCTTATATTTCTAAAGTTGATACTGGTGTAGGTAAAGTAACTCTTAATTTAAACAGTAACGATGAACTTTACAATGAAGTATTAAAAGAAGTACTTGGTGGTATTACTATTAATAAAAGTAGTTTACTTAAAGTATTTACCGAATATGCATCTAACAAAGATGAAACAAATTCACTTAAATCAGCACTTAAAATGGCTAAGAACACTGGCTATGGAATTGTTTATCCAACACTTGCTGATATGAAATTATCTAATCCAGAAATTATTAAACATGGATCTAGATATGGTGTTAAATTAAAAGCTGTCGCATCATCAATTCATCTTATGAAAGTAGATGTTGAATCAACATTCGAACCAATAATCGGAACTGAACTACAAAGTAAAGAATTAATTAATTATATTATGAAAGATTATGAAAAAGATCCATCAAGCATCTGGAAAAGTGAAATCTTTGGTCGCAGTTTAGATGAAATAGTTAAAGAAGGTATCCAAGCTAAATTATCAATGATGCCAGATAATACTAGATACAAATTATCTAATACGGTAACAAAAATAGTTAACAAAGGAAGTCATAATTTAATCGCTATCGTGCTTTAAAAAGTCTTCAACAGAAGATTTTTTTTATGAAAAATCATTGTTTAAAAAAACATTTCATAGTATACTTTATATAAAGTTAGGTGGATAATATGAACTATAAAAACTTAAGAAAGAAAAGAGATTTTGTACTTTTAAATAAAAACAAACTTAGTCAAAGTGTATTAGAAAATTATAACGAAGATTTTAATATAAATTTTACTCACAATTCTACAGCTATTGAAGGAAACACTCTGACTTTAATGGAAACAAAATTATTGCTTGAAGACAAATTATCTGTTCATGCAAAACACTTAAACGAAATATATGAAGTAGTTAATCATAATAAGGCTTGGAATTACGTCTTAGAATGTGTAAAAAATAATGAAAAGCTTGATGAAGATAAGGTAAAAGAAATCCATTATATATTAATGAAGGATATTATAATTGGTGGCATATATCGAACTGTTGATGTCAAAATAACTGGAGCAAAGCATACTCCTTTAAGTCCAAACAAGGCTTACTACGAACTTCAAAAGTTTTATCAATCATTAGAAGATAATAATTATAATGATTTTGAAATCGCTGCATACACTCATGCGGAGTTTGTTAAAATCCATCCTTTTGAGGATGGAAACGGAAGAACTTCTAGAATTATAATGAATTATCAATTAATTAAAAATGGATATCTTCCGGTATCTATAAAAAAAGAAGATCGATATAAATACTATGATACCTTAGACGAATATGCAACAGCAGGTAATCTAACCCCTTTTTTAGAATTAATTTATCAGTTAGAAGAAAAAGAACTTGATTATTATATCAATGCTATTGATAATGTAATTAAAGAAGAAAATATAAACGGTTAACCATTTTTATTTATGGAAAATACCGTTTATTTTTAAAATTTTTTCTTCATATTTATTGCATTGTTATATATTCTTTGATAATTTATAGTTGATAGGAGGTGTTAAAATGAAAAAAGAGAAAAAAGCCATAAGTCCTTTTATATCATTAACAATATGTTTATTTCCATATGCTTCTTTATCACTACCACACATAATACCATTTAACACCCAGGTGAAGAAATGTTTGGACTTATATCTTTGTTTTTAGAATTTGGAGTATATTTTTTCATCTTAAGTTTAATTGTATCTATAATCGGATTAATATTTGAAAAAAATAAAAGGTTCAATAAATTAAACTGGATTTCTGTTGTTATATCAGGATTAACATCATTAATGTTTTTGTTAATGTTTTTAGAAATAGGTTAGATATAACTTACTTTTAGAAGTTATTATAATATCAAAAAACATTAAATATTGACTAAAAACAAGAAGAAAAGAACTTGTTTCACCCATGTAATATAAAGGATTTTTTATAGAAGCGTTACTGCAAAAAAATAAAAAGATAAGAAAACATCTTTTATTTTAAATAATATAAATTGCTTTATTATTTATTAATTGCTATTTATAATTGTAAGAAAAACAGGAGTTTAAATGAAAAAAGAAAAAAAGCGATAAGTCCATTTGTATCATTAGCATTATGCTTATATCCATATATTATACTTATTGGATTTTTGATGTATCATATGGTGATGTTTCCTCGTGCTGTCGAGGAAATGTTTAAAGATTTGCCATTGTATTTTATAGTTATAGTATTAAGTAAGCTATCCTTATATATCTTAAGTTTAATTGTTGCTGTTATTGGATTAATTTTTGAAAAAGATAAAAGATATAATAAATTAAACTGGATTTCTGTTGTTATTTCAACATTAACATCATTAATGTATTTATTAATATATTTATTAACGTATTTAGGAATTGCTTAGTATAATAAAGATAACAATTTAGGTTGAAAAACATTAAATATGGACTAAAAGTCATGAAATATAGCCAAAATACATCATTATTTTTATAAAAACTGATATTTGTATTGCATTTTGATATATTATCTGATAATTTATACTTGTAGGGCAATTGCCTTATAAATAAAGGAATGGGAGGTAATCGTTATGTCTAAAACAGAATTAGTAGAATTTATTGCTGAAAACGCTGATTTAACAAAAGCAGATGCTGCTCGTGCGCTTCAAGCAACAATTGACGGAATTACAGAAGGATTAAAAACTGGTGGAAGAGTTTCTTTAGTAGGATTCGGAACATTTACTGCAAAAGAACGTGCTGCAAGAGATGGAATTAATCCATTAACAAAAGAAAAAATTCGTATTCCAGCTAAAGTTGCTGCTACGTTTAAAGCAGGAAGCAAACTTAAAGATGCTTTAAACTAAGAATTAACGATTATAAGAAAGAAGCCTAGATGGTTTCTTTTTTTGTTGACATAACCTTTATTTTAAGATAGAATAAGTACATATTTTAAAGGGGTTAGTGTATGAACCAATATTTTACTAATAATACTTCATTAAAAAGTAAATTAAAAGTTCTAAACTATTCATATAATGAATATAATATTAGTCTGAAGAGTGATTTGGGTGTATTTTCAAAAGATAAAATTGATTTAGGAAGTCAAACTCTGCTTGAGAGTTATTTTATTAATGGAAGAAAAAATGTAAAGGTCTTAGATGTTGGATGTGGATATGGTCTTCTTGGAATATCACTTGCTAAAATAATGAACTGTGATGTAGATATGATCGATGTAAATAAAAGAGCAATTCATTTATGTAAAATGAATATAAAAGAAAATAAAGTAAATGCTAAAGTATGGGAAAGTGATGTTTATGAAAACATAAAAGATAAGTATGATGTAATTATTACTAATCCACCGATCAAAGCAGGAAAGAAAATCTATGAAAAAATAATTAATGAATCCTTTAATTATTTAAAAGAAAATGGTGAGCTTTGGTTTGTGATGAGAAACAATCATGGAGTTAAAACTATTCATAAAAACTTAAAAAAGACTAAAAATAGTGAAATCATGATAAAAAATAAAGGATTTTATGTAATAAGGGCAAAATGTGCTTGACAAGTTATGTGTAAACTTGTTAGAATTTTAAATTGGAGCTATATCTTCTCTTGTTAGTTAAGATATGTTTAAAAATAATGTTTGGGGTGAAATTTAGTGGCATACAAAAAAATGAAATTTGGTGACCATAGGGAAAGAGTGTCTTTCTCTAAAACGACAAACAACTTAGAGTTAACAGACTTGTTAGAAATACAAAAAAAATCATATGCATGGTTTTTAGAAGAAGGGATAAAGGAAATCTTTGAAGATCTCTTTCCTGTAGAAAGTTTCACTGGTAATATTTCGCTAGAATTCGGCGAATATTCTTTTGATGAGCCGCGTTATAGTATTAAGGAATCAAAAGAACGTATGGTGACATACTCTTGTCCTTTAAAAGTACAGGCGCGTGTTTTTATTCATGAAACAGGAGAAGTAAAAGAACAAGAAGTCTTTTTAGGTGATATGCCTTTAATGACCGAATCAGGAACTTTTATCATTAATGGAGTAGAGAGAGTTATTGTATCTCAGCTTGTACGAAGTCCATCAATTTATTTTAAAAAAGAATTTGATAAAAATGGTAGACCCGTAGTAACTGGAGAAGTTATTCCTAATAAAGGAACCTGGCTTGAATATGAAATAGATGCTAGAGATGTGGTTTATGTAAGAATAGACCGTACTAGAAAACTTCCTATAACAACACTACTTAGAGCTATCGGACTTACAAGTGATGAATCTATTTTCGAATTGTTTGGTGAAAATCAATATATTTCAAATGCACTTGAGAAAGATAATACTAAAAATACTGATGAAGCTCTAATAGAATTATATGAAAAATTAAGACCGGGAGAACCTGCTACTTTAGATAGTGCTAAGAATCAATTAATTGTTAGATTTTTTGATCGTTTTCGCTATGACTTAGCAAAAGTAGGGCGTTATAAGTTTAATAAAAAACTTAATATTTTAGATCGACTTTTAGGTTGCACTTTAGCTGAGAACTTAAAAGATGGTAAAAAAATAATTGCTAAAAAAGGTGAAGTAGTAGATAAAGCTAAACTAGAAGAATTAAGACCATATTTTGAAAAAGGTCTAAACCTTAAAGAAGTAATGATAAATGATGATTTAGATACTTATAATAAGGTTCAGACAGTTTTAGTATACGATAAAACAAATCCTGAAAAAGTAACTACTATTATCGGAAATGATCAAAGTATCGATGAGAGAAGATTAACTATAAGTGATATATATGCATCAGTAAGTTATTATTTAAATTTACTTTCAGAAATTGGAAGTATTGATGAGATAGATCACCTTGGAAATAGAAGAGTAAGACAAGTTGGAGAATTAATCCAAAATCAATTTAGAACTGGTATGTCAAGAATGGAAAGAGTAATTAGAGAAAGAATGACTACTCAAGAAATAGAAGCAGTCACTCCAAAAACTTTAATTAATATAAGACCAGTAACTGCCGCACTTAAAGAATTCTTCGGATCAAGTCAATTATCTAAATTCATGGATCAAATAAATCCAATTGCAGAATTAACTGATAAAAGAAGACTTTCATCACTTGGACCTGGCGGTTTAATGAGAGACCGTGCTGGAATGGAAGTAAGGGACGTAAACGTAAGTCACTATGGAAGAATTTGTCCGATTGAATCTCCAGAAGGTGCAAATATTGGTTTAATTACCTCACTTGCATCATATGCCAAAATAAATGAATATGGATTTATCATGACTCCATACCGTAAAGTTGAAAATCGTAAAGTACTTGATAAAATTGATTATTTAACTGCAGATGAAGAAGCTGACTTTTATATAAGTCAAGCTACTATTGAAATGAAAGATGATATTATTGCTGAAGATGAAGTAGTAGCAAGATTAAATGGTGATAATGTTTTAGTAAAAGCAGAAGAAGTAAATTATATAGACGTCGCACCAAGTCAAATTGTATCGATTACAACAAGCTGTATTCCATTTTTAGACCATGATGATGCAACAAGAGCATTAATGGGTTCAAACATGCAAAGACAAGCAGTACCACTACTTAAATCTGATTCACCAATTGTTGGTACTGGTGTTGAATATATCGCTGCTAGAGATTCAGGCTCTTTAATACTTGCTAAAGCTGATGGTATTGTAGAGTATGCTGATTCTAAAAAAATTATTGTTAAAAATGCTAAAGATAAAGATATATATTATTTAGCTAACTTTGAAAGAAGTAATGCTGAAAGTAACATTAACCATATACCTTTAGTTAAAAAAGGCGATAAAGTAAAAGCTGGAATGGTTATAGCAGACGGTCCATCAACTGATGGTGGTGAGCTTGCTCTTGGTAAAAACATGACTGTTGCTTTTATGGCTTTCGACGGCTATAACTATGAAGATGCTATTATATTAAATGAAAGATTAGTTAAAGATGATGTTTATACATCACTACATATCGAACATTATGATGTAGATTGTAGAGATACTAAATTAGGACCTGAAGAAATCACTAGAGACATACCTAATGTTAGTGAAGATTCTCGTAAAAATTTAGATAAAGATGGAATTATCAAAATCGGAACTGAAGTAAAAGAAGGAGACATCTTAGTTGGAAAAGTAACTCCAAAAGGTGTTCAAGAATTAACAAGTGAAGAAAAATTACTACATGCAATCTTTGGTGAGAAAACTAGAGAAGTTAGAGATACTTCTTTAAGAGTTGCTCACGGTGCTGGTGGTATTATTCATGATGTTAAAGTTTATACTAAAGAAAACTCAGATGAATTAGGTGCTGGTGTATCTAAAATAGTAAGAGTATATATAATTCAAAAAAGAAAAATCCAAATTGGTGACAAAATGGCTGGAAGACATGGTAACAAAGGTGTTATTAGTTTAGTACTTCCAGAAGAAGATATGCCATACCTTCCAGATGGAACTCCTGTAGATATGATTTTAAATCCTCTTGGAGTACCATCAAGAATGAACCTAGGACAAATTCTAGAACTACACCTAGGAATGGCTGGTAAAAAACTAGGCGTTAAATATGCAACTCCTGTCTTTGATGGAGCAACTGTTGATGAAATCCATGCTGAAATGGAAAAAGCAAAAATGGATCCAGATGGAAAAACCATTCTATATGATGGAAGAACTGGAGAACCTTTTGAAAACAAAGTAGCAGTTGGAGTCATGTACATGATTAAACTACACCACATGGTAGATGATAAACTTCACGCTAGATCAACTGGACCATACTCACTAGTAACTCAGCAACCACTTGGTGGTAAAGCACAGTTTGGTGGTCAAAGATTTGGTGAAATGGAAGTTTGGGCACTGTATGCTTATGGAGCAGCCCATGTTCTTCAAGAAATACTAACTGTAAAATCAGATGATATAGTCGGTAGAGTTAAAGTATATGAAGCTCTTGTTAAAGGTAAAACTGTTAAAGGTGCTGGAGTACCAGAAAGCTTTAGAGTATTAATTAAAGAATTCCAAGCACTAGGTCTAAATGTTGAAATAATTGACAATGAAGATAAAAAACATGAACTTAAAGAACTAGAGGAAGCAGAAGAAGCTTCAGCTGATGCGATAACAATTGATGAAATTGATGTTAGCTCAGTAGCTGTCGATAAACCAAATGAGGCAGTTGAAGTTAAAAAAATTGAGATTAATGAAGAAGAAAAACCTAAACAAGACAATGTAGAAGAAGAAACCACAAAAGAGGCAGAAACTAAAGAAGAACCAGAAGATAAACCAAAAGAAAAAGAATCAAAAACTCAAGAAGACAGTGGGGAGGAATTATAATGTTAGAAGTAAATAATTTTAAAGGCATTCGCATATCGATTGCATCTCCTGAAAAAATTCGTGGTTGGAGTTATGGTGAAGTAAAAAAACCAGAAACTATTAACTACCGTACATTAAAACCTGAGCGTGATGGATTATTTTGTGAAAAAATCTTTGGTCCATCTAAAGATTATGAATGTTCATGTGGTAAATATAAACGCCTAAGATATAAAAATGTGGTTTGTGACCGTTGTGGGGTAGAAGTTACTCGTGCTAAAGTACGTCGTGAACGTATGGGGCATATTGAACTTGCTTCTCCGTGCTCGCATATTTGGTTTTTTAAAGGAGTTCCATCTAAGATGGGGCTTACTTTAGATATGTCACCAAGAGAACTTGAAGAAGTTTTATATTTCGTATCATATGTAGTAATTGATCCAGGAAATGCTCCACTTGAAAGAAAACAAACCCTATCGGATAAAGAATACCGTAATTATTATGAAAAATACGGTGATACTTTTGAAGTAGGGATGGGAGCTGAAGCTGTTAAAAAATTACTTCAGCAAGTTGATGTTGAAAAAGAAGCAGAAGAACTAAGAGTAGAACTTGAAAAAGCTACAGGTCAAAAAAGAATTCGTCTTGTTAAAAGACTTGATTGTTTAGTATCATTTAAGCAATCTGGTAATAAACCAGAGTGGATGATACTTGATGCTGTACCTGTTATTCCACCTGAACTTCGTCCTATGATTCAACTTGATGGTGGTAGATTTGCTACATCAGATTTAAATGATCTATACCGAAGAATAATTAACCGTAATAATCGTTTAAAAAAATTACTTGAACTTGGAGCTCCATCTATTATTGTTCAAAACGAAAAAAGAATGCTTCAAGAAGCAGTAGATACATTATTTGATAATGGTAGACGTGGTAGAAGTATTACTGCGGCTGGAAACCGTCCTTTAAAATCACTATCAAATATGCTAAAAGGAAAACAAGGTAGATTTAGACAAAACCTACTTGGTAAAAGAGTAGACTACTCTGGTAGATCAGTTATCGTTGTTGGTCCTAATTTAAAAATGTATGAATGTGGTATTCCTAAAGAAATGGCTCTTGAGCTATTTAAACCACACGTTATTAATGGATTAGTTGTCAGAGGTTTTGCTCACAATATTAAAGGGGCTAAAAAACTAATAGATAACCGTGATGATGTAGTTTGGGATATTGTTGAAGATGTTATTGATGAACATCCTGTATTATTAAACAGAGCTCCAACACTACATAGACTAGGAATTCAAGCATTTGAACCTAAACTAGTTGGTGGTAAGGCTATTCGCCTGCATCCACTTGTCTGTGCAGCATTTAATGCTGACTTTGACGGCGATCAGATGGCAGTTCACGTTCCACTTTCAGAAGAAGCTAAAGCCGAAGCAAGAATTTTAATGCTAGCTGCTAATAATATCTTAAAACCATCAGATGGAAAACCAATTGTTACTCCATCTCAAGATATCGTTTTAGGAAACTATTATTTAACTACTGAAAAACCAGGTTTAGAAAATGAAGGAAAAGCTTATAAAGACTCTAGTGAAGCTATTATGGCTTATGAAAGAGGAGAAGTTGCTCTTCATACTAGAATTGCTGTTCCAGTTAAATCATTTAAATATAAAGTATTTACCGATGATGTTAAAGATAAATATCTAATAACAACTCCGGGTAAATTAATATTTAATGAAATTCTACCTGATACTTATCAATATATAAATGAAGCTACTAAAGATAATATTGAAGGAATAACTCCAAATAAATTCTTTTTAGACAGAGGAGTAAATATACCTGAAGAAATTTCTAAAATGGAATTAATTGATTCATTTGATAAAAGAAGTCTTCAAAATATTATTGCTCAAGTATTTAAAAGATATAAAACAACTGAAACAAGCATAATGCTAGATAAATTAAAAGATTTAGGATTTAGATATTCAACTAGAGCTGGAATCACATTTAGTTTATCTGATATAGTAACCTCTGAAAATAAACAAGAATTCATAAATAAAGGTCGCAGTAAAGTAGACACTATCAATAAACAATTTGCAAGAGGACTAATAACTGAAGAAGAAAGATTTTCATCAGTATGTGAAGTTTGGTCAGGAGTTACTAATGAAGTACAAGCTGAACTAAAAGAAATAATTGAAAAAGACCATGATAATCCAATCTTTATAATGATGGACTCTGGGGCAAGAGGCTCCATTGGTCAATTTTCACAAATGGCTGGTATGCGTGGTTTAATGGCTAAACCAAGTGGTGAAACCGTTGAAATACCTATTACAACATCATTTAGAGAAGGACTGTCAGTTAACGACTTTTTCCTTTCAACTCATGGTGCTCGTAAAGGTTCTGCCGATACCGCACTTAAAACAGCAGATTCAGGTTATTTAACTAGAAGATTAGTAGATGTAGTTCAAGACATTTTAATAACTGAAAATGATTGTAAATCACTTGCTGGACTTCCAGTATCAGACTTCTTAGATGAAAAAGATAATTCAGTTATCGAACCTTTATCAGAAAGAATTTTAGGAAGATATACTGCTAAAAAAGTTATTGATCCAAAAACCAAAGAAGTAATTGTTGATAAAGATGTATTAATCAATGAAAATATGGTTGCCAAAATAGAAAAAGCAAATATTAAACAAGTAGAGATAAGAAGTATTTTAACTTGTAAAACTGATCAAGGACTATGTCAGAAGTGCTATGGGTCTAACCTAGCAACTGGAGCATTAGTTGAAACAGGTGAAGCAGTAGGTATAATGGCAGCTCAATCAATAGGTGAGCCGGGAACTCAACTTACAATGAGAACCTTCCACCAAGGTGGGGTTGCTACCGCAGAGGACATAACTCAAGGTCTTCCACGTGTTGAAGAGTTATTTGAAGCTAGAATTCCTAAAGGAAAAGCTACAATAGCTGAAATAAGCGGAAAAGTTGATTTAATCGAAGAATCAAAAGGAAAATACAAAATCCATGTATCAAATGAAGTTGACACTCATGTTCATACATCAAACTATGGTGCTAAACTAAGAGTTGAAAAAGGCGATGAAGTACACGCTGGTGATAAATTAACTGAAGGAGCTATTTCTCCTAAAGAATTACTAGCAGTAACTGATCCAATCACAACTCAAGAATATATCTTAAAAGAAATTCAAAAAGTATATAAATCTCAAGGTGTTGACATCGCTGATAAACATATTGAAATTATCGCAAGTAGAATGATTAACAAAGTTAAAATCGTCGATCCTGGAGATACTACTTTTGTTGAAGGTTTAATACTTTCTCTAAGAAAATTTACAGAAGCAAATAAACCTTTAATTCTAGAAGGTAAAACACCGGCAACAGCTAGACCTATCTTACTAGGTATTACAAAATCATCTCTTGAAACCGATTCATTCCTATCAGCTGCATCATTCCAAGAAACAACTAGAGTTTTAACAGATGCTGCTGTAAAAGGTAAAGTAGATGAATTAAAAGGCTTAAAAGAGAACGTTATCCTTGGTAAATTAATACCAGCAGGTACTGGTGCTAAGCAATATTCAGATATAGATATTATCTTAGAAAATGAATATATGGCAGATGAACCAAGTGAAGTACTTGAACAACAATTCTTAGAAGAAACAGAAGCTTTAGAAACTAAAGAAGAAACTGAAACTTCGGAAACTAATGATGAAGAAGTAAAAGAAACTAAGAAAGAAGAGCCTAAAGTAGAAGAAAAACCTAAAGAAGATACAACTTCTGAAGATAAAAAATAATAAAAAAGATTGCTAATTTAGCAGTCTTTTCTTATTCAATCCTCTAAATGAAATAAATCTTCTACATTAGTATTTAATAATCTTGCAAGCTTCATAGCGAGTATTAAAGAAGGGTTATACTTGCCATTTTCAGCCGCAATAATAGTTTGTCTTGTTACACCTAGCTCTCTTGCTAAATCTTCTTGCCTTAACTTTTTTTCTTTTCTTAATTCCTTAATATTATTTTTCATCTTTAACCATTTTATTTTTTAGATAAAGCTGACTTGTAATTAAAACTATATTTTGAGTTATTAAAAGTAAAAATGCTGGATTTTCTTTGATTTTTCCATGTTTTATAAAATCATACATAACCCATATAAATAAAAATACAACAGTGTAAAACCATGCAAATCTAACTGCTTTTAAAGATATAGCCATTTCCATTTCATCCATTTTTCTCATTATTTGACCTCCTAAAATGTAAGGCTCTATATATTTATAATTATATTCTACAAAACAAGAAATGTCAAAGAAACTTTACATTTATGAAAAACTTCCCTTTTTCCTCATTTAATGCTATAATATCCCACTAAAGAGGTGTGTTATGGTTAAAACTGTGATAAAAGATTTAAAGAATAAAACAAGTTATAGTGTATCTTATTTATATAATAATAATGTAAGTAAAACACTATCTAAAAAGGGGATAATAATAAGAAAAGCATTATCTCCCTTACTTAGATTAATTTATAAAGGACAAACTAAATATACATTAGAAGTAGACTCGAGAGAAGAAATACCTAAAAATGATAAAGGTACAATATTTATTCTTAATCATCGCCAAGCAGATGATATCGTTCTTGGTGTAAATGTAATTGGTAAAAGCGGTTATATATTGTTTGGTAATAAAGATTTACTTTTAGAGACTCCTAACGGGCTAGGACTATGGGCTTATGGGGTTATACCAGTTGATCGAGACAACAAAGAAAGTAGACAGGCATCATACGAAAAAATGAAATATGTTATTAATAATGGTGGTAATATATTTGTATGGGCAGGAGGCTACTGGAATCTTGATGATAATGGACTTGCTGATAAAGAGCATGGAGCAGACGATCATAATTCAGAAAGCTGGCTTATTGAAGACTTTAATATTGGACCATTTAGACTAGCACAAGAAACAGGAGCATATATAGTTCCTGGTATATCACACTATGATGAAGTTAAAGATAAAGTGTGCTTTGGAAGAAGAGGTAAAGCATTTAAAGTAGAACCTAATGATGATGTTTTTGAAAAGAAAGATCAGTTTAAAGAATATGTTCAAACTGAGTATTATGACTTAATGGAAAAATATTCTACATATAACAGAAGAGACTTAGAAACAAAAAGAGCTACTTGTTATGAAAAATTCATTGAATTAAAAAAACAAATGCCAGCATTTAATGAAAGAATCTCTTTAATAAAACAAAGTAATTTATCAACTATAGAAAAATACAACTTAATTAAACAAGAAGTAATTGATTTAAAAGAATATATTGGAGATTTAAGAATTGAATCATCTACTTTAAAAGAAGAGTGGGAAAAACTAAAAACTGAACTAATTGCTGCTTGTGATATTAAAAGGATTAATTATAAGCTTGATCTTGATAATGAAAAGCTTATTGGTAAAGCAAAAGTTGTCAACCCAGTAGTTACTAATGAAGAAGCATTTGAACATTTAAATAATATAAATTATAATATAGATAATAGACATTTACTTTCAAAAAGATATACAGGACTAAGAAAGTAAAAAAGGAGTAATTTATGTATAATTTATATATACCGCTTGCAAGTCTTTTATTAAATATATTTTTAATAGTTTTATATTTATTTAAAACTTCAAAGTTAAATAAAGAAAATAATTTCTATTTTGGAATGATAATTGATACATTCTTTATGACTGTATTTTGCATCATAGCGGTATATTTATTATATATACAGTTTCCTGATTTAAGCATAATCAAACTAGCTAATAAGTTTGAATGTGTTTTTATCTTTAATTTTTTTATGAATTTACTAATGTATGTCTTATTTAGTGCAAATGTAAAGATAAATAATATGATGAAGTGGTATGTTTTTATAAACATACTTATTTCATTTTTTATTTTTATAACACCAGTATATTTAGAAGTAACAAGTGATTTAACTTATATGGTATCAGTCGGACCATCTACTGATATAACAACAATAGCATCAGGTATCGTTCTTGTAATAACTTTTATAACCGCACTTAAACATAAAGAAATACTAAAAGATAAAATACTTCCAATTATATTACTGCTAATATTTATTGTGTTAATTGTATTTATAAGAAGTGCCATACCCGAATTTATTTGTCTTGAATTTCTCGCAACCTTTGCAACTTTAATAATGTATCATACTATTGAAAATCCTGATCTCATATTACTAGAGCAAATGGAAGATGCAAAAATAGATGCTGAAAATGCTAACCGGGCTAAATCAGACTTTTTATCAAGCATGAGTCATGAAATAAGAACTCCACTTAATACTATAGTTGGTTTAAGTGAACTTAATCTTGAAGTAAATGATAATAATGAATTAAAAGAAAACTCAAAAGATATCTTAAATGCATCAAATATACTTCTTGATATAATCGGAAATGTTCTTGATATGTCTAAAATAGAATCAGGAAGCTTTGAAATATCAAATACAACTTATAACCCAAATGAGTTACTGAGAAGTGTTATAAAAGTAACCGAATATAAATTTGTTGAGAAAAATATTGATTTTAAAGTAAATATTGCCCCTGATCTTCCATCTTCTTTATATGGAGATCAATCTAATATAAAGAAAATATTAATTAACTTACTTGGTAATGCTTCTAAATATACTAAAGAAGGATATGTAATATTTACTGTTAACTGTATAAATCAAGGTGATGTATCTAAACTTATTATTTCAGTAGAAGATACCGGAAGAGGAATCAAACCAGAGCAAATAAATAAATTATTTGCTAAATTTGACCGCCTAGATGAAGAGAAAAACACTACAACAGAAGGAACCGGACTAGGTCTTGCTATAACTAAACATTTAATTGAAGCAATGAATGGAAGCATTAATGTACAAAGTGTTTATGGACAGGGCTCTAAATTTACGGTAATATTAGATCAAAAAATAAAAACAGAAACAAAAGAAGAAAAAACTATAACTCAAAGTACTAAAGAATTTTTAGACTTAAGTAATAAAAAAATACTATTAATTGATGATAATAATATGAATCTTAAAGTAGCAGAGAAATTCTTAAAAGAATATAAATGTGAAGTAACCGGAGTACTTTCTGGAAGAGAATGTATTGATTTAATAAATAGTGGTAAAAAATATGATTTACTTTTAGCCGATGAAATGATGCCAGAAATGAGCGGAACTGAAGTGATGAAATATTTAAAAGAAAATGGATACGCGGTACCAATTGTAGTAATGACTGCAGATGTAATCGATAATGCTAAACAAAAATATCTAAAGGAAGGATTCGATGATTATCTAGCAAAACCAATAAATAGAACAGAGCTAGATAACGTCTTAAGGAAATATTTAAATGAATTATAAATTAATAACTTATAAAATACTAGCTGGAGTACTATCAGTTGTAATAATCGGAGTAATGGTTATTCACTGTTTTTATAATACAACAATAAATTAAACTTGATAAAATCTCTATAATATCCTAAAATAAATATAGAGGCTAAGAGGAGATGCTATGATAAAAAACAAACAACCATTAACACTTTTAATTAGCGTGATAATATCTCTTTTGCTTATAACAACAGGTCTTTCTTTTGCATACTTTACCGCAAATATAACCGGAATAGAAACAAGTACTACAATAGAGGCAAGTGGTGGAGTAATGACTATTAATTATGAGGGTGGAGAAAATATAAGCACTCCAAATATATTTCCTGGTAATAATCCTTTTGCTACAAAAACATTTACTTTAACTGCCAATAATACATCTAGTGATAATATGCATTATCACATTATTTTAGTTACAGAAGAAAATACTTTTAGAGATGGAGCAATCTCTTATAATTTAATCTCAGAAAATAATGACAATAACGGAAAAACCGCTCCAAATATAGACTATTTTAGTGGAATTAAAACTGGAAAGAGAGAAACCATTATAGGAAATGGTTATTTTACTGGCGGATTAAATAATGTCCATACTTATGTATTAAATTTATATTTACTTAAACAAGAAAGATTTAATCATCACGATGATCAAGGTAGAGTGTTTGAAGCTTATATAAATATAAAAGAAGGAAACATATATCCCGGGTACAACGAAGAAAAAGGCGTAAACCACCCAGTATTGTTTACTGGAATGACTCCAGTAAAATGGGATGAAGCAGAAGAAATTATAACAACATCTGATGATCCAGATTGGTATGACTATGATGAAAAGAGATGGGCAAATGCAAAATCAGCAGATGGTTCATATTGGGTATGGATACCAAGATATGCTTATAAAATAGAGACCTGTTATCATACATCAGGAGAAGATTGTTATAACTTAACTGGCAAAGAGGCTGGAGATATAGATATTAAATTTTTAAAAAGTACTACTATTAATACTGAAGATAATACTCCAGTAGAAACATCTGGCTATCATCCAGGTGTAAAAGATACTTCTATGCATTATTTTCTTCATCC
>DUUS01000064.1 GCA_012841465.1 Mollicutes bacterium | reverse complement strand
ACCAATTAATATTTGTATTCATTTTAACTCTTCTTTCATATATTTATCTTATCAGAAAAAAATTAATTTGACTACCTAGTACTTTATTTGTTATATTAGATAGTATGTAAAAAAGGAGAAAATTAATGAATATAGCATTTGATAAAGATGGCACGATGACTGATTTAAGGTACTTTCCAATTGGTAGAGGTACTAAAAGCAATACTAAGACAATATTAGATACAGCACCAGATCTTAAATATGAGAATAATGCCTTAATAAGAAAGGTTTTATATTATGGGATGGCTCTATATACTAGAGTATGTCCGTATCGTAAAGGACTTTCAGAATTAACTAAAAAACTTGCTGAAAAAGGTGATAAAATCACGATAGTAACATCTACTTGTATGGGAACATCAGATTATATTGAAGGAAGAAAAATAAGAGCTTTAGTTGAATTATCTTTAATTGAAAATGATATTGTTTATCATGATATAATATTTACTAAGAGTAATAAAGTTAAAGAAAGTTTAGAAAATAAATTTGACCTTGTAGTTGAAGATAATCCTCATAATATTATTAGTCTAAGAGAAGCTGGTATTAATACAGTCAGAATGATAACTAGTCAAAATGATTTTATTGAAAATGATCGTCATCATGCGGCTAAAGATATTTTAGAACTTGAATATATTATTGAAAGAATAAGAAAAGAAAAAGAATTAATTAAACGAAAAGAAAATAAACGATTAACACTTTTAAGATAAGGAGGAACCTTGAAAAGAACTAAATTAAAGGATCGCATTCTACCAAGTTATACCAAGGGTGAAGAGATTATGAATATGGTTACTCATATTATTGGTGGAGTAATTGGTATTGTAGCTCTTGTTTTATGTGTTATTTTTGCAGCAAACAGTAAAAACGGTTATGCGATTGGCTCTTCAATAGTCTTTGGAGTTTCGATGATTCTTCTTTATACTATCTCTAGTATTTATCATGGGCTTAGTCCAAGGAAGGCAACAGCTAAAAAAGTAATGCAAGTACTTGACCATTCTACTATATTTTTACTTATTGCTGGAAGTTATACACCGGTATTATTAATTAAAATTAGAGAGCACTCTCCTACTCTTGCTTGGAGTTTATTTGGAGTAGTTTGGTTTATAGCTATTATTGGTATTATTCTTAATTCAATTGATTTAAAAAAATATCGGGTGTTTTCTAATATTTTCTATTTAACCCTTGGATGGTGCATCTTAATTACTGGAACTGATTTAATAACCTTTATAGGCATCCCCGCAGTTATATTACTTTTATCTGGTGGTATTTCTTATACAGTTGGAGTTATATTTTATGGACTTGGTAAAAAGAAAAAATACTTTCATAGTATCTTTCATATTTTTGTAACTATTGGTAGCCTGCTTCACTTTCTATGTATTTTATTATTTATAATATAGAACAAAAAAACTATAGTTAATTTCTATAGTTTTTTAAATGTTAACTAATTATATAACAGTCACATTAACTGCTTTATTTTTAGAACTGTCTTTTGGATCTTGTTCGATATCATAAGTTACTTTTTGTCCTTCTTCAAGAACTTTATAACCTTCGCCTACTATACCTGAAAAGTGTACAAAAATATCTTCATTAGTTTCATCGTTTGTAATAAAGCCAAATCCTTTATCACTTTTAAACCATTTAACTGTACCTTGGTTCATAATTACCTCCATAATTTCTATCACATTTCAAATAAAGTAAACAATAGTTGAAACGTACAACTAATTATACCACATATTTTAATAAATATGTCTGCTTTCACTCTTTTTCTTTTAAAATTGTTACTTTTTCAAGAACATAGTCTTGAGTTTCTTCAAAAGTTTTTCCGAGTACTGCAGCAAATTCATTATAAAGTAATTTTTCTGCTAAGTTAAAGTAAGTACTATCTCTTTCACTTGTCTTTTTATTATTATCAATTCTTTCTTGATTTCTTAGTCTTGCTGTTTTAATAATTTTTATTAAATTTAAGTGTTCATTTGAATTAAGTAATTTTTTATATTCATTTTCAACCATTTTATGGTTTTTAAGATTAATTACTTCAATATCAGGAATTTGATTAATAATTTCTTCAACTTCCTTTTTAGATATTAAAGGTCTTACTTTATCGTTATCAAAAGGTATTTTAATAGTTAAAGACTCATCATCAATTGGAGCAAGAGTGTAATACTTTTTCTTTTCATCAACTTTAGTAACCTTACATACATCCCTTACATATACAACTGTTTCATTTAATTTAAACATAGACATCTCCTCATCTACATTCATTTTACCACATTTTAGCTTTTATTTCATGTGTTTATGCGGTATTGTCGGTATTTGCATGAGTTTACCCGTTTAAATTTTATATAAATCTTGATTAGCTGGACCTTGAATTACTCTTCCGTAAGGATCAAAAATTGAGCCATGACACTTAGATTCCCATACTTTTTCAATGTCATTCCAGATAAGTGAGCAGCCCATATGAGTACATTTATTTTCTAAATATATAAATTTATCTTCACTTTCTCTATAAACAAGGATTGTCTTAGTGCCTTCTCTAATGGCTTTTCCACTTCCGATCATAATATTTTCAATATTAGCTTTCTTTAATAATAATTTACTTATTAAAAGTCCATCAATACTATGAAGTACCATTCTACAAGTATTTTTAGGACTTCTAATTAAAGTACATCTACTTGTTTTATATAAATTATTATGTTTTTCATTTAAAAGGATCTTTAAAACATTTTGAGCAGCTACATGACTATTAGTAAATCCCCACTTTTGAAAACCAGTTACTAATATAATATTTTTATGCTTTTTAGAGTACTCTCCGACATAGGGAAGTGAGTCTATTACAATGCAGTCTTCTCTTGACCATTTATGAGTTATTTTAGCATGTTTATCAAGTTTGTATACCTTAGCTGCTAAAGTGTTATAACACTCTTCTATATCAATATTAATACCAGTGTAGTGATCTGATCCACCAATAAGTAGAGTATTATCATCATAGGTTCTTAAATAATAATAAGGTTTATCTAAAGATAGGTAATTTGCTTTTAGTTTTAAATCTGTTTTAAAAGCAATCGTATATGATTTACTTTGATAAATCTTAGCAAAATATAAATTATCTGGAACTAAAAATGGATAATGACAAGCCATTATTACTTTATTCGTTTTAATTGTATATTTATTATTAATAGTAGCAGTATAACCATCTTTTTCTTTAATTAAATCTGTTACTTTAGATTTATCATATAATT
>DUUS01000063.1 GCA_012841465.1 Mollicutes bacterium | reverse complement strand
TTGTAGTAGCGCTTAAAACCGCTTTAAGACCAATTATAACTGAAAAAGAGACAAGAATATTTTCTTTTTTAAAAAATAATATTATAACATTAAAAATACTACCTAAATAATTAGCAAAGTTTCTAAAAAAAGGAAGACCAAAACCAACATTAAAATTATAAAGAAAATTTCCACCATTTTTAATTTTATCTTGAAGCTCACCTAAAAATGGAGCATATTGATGAAAAAAATCAATCTGAAGTAAACTTTTATCCCCAAAAGGTTTAACATCTTTTAAAATATAAATAGCAAGTATAATAATTACTCCAACAAAGAAAGTAATTAATGTAATACTATTATCTTTTATAAATTTTTTTATCTTTTCTAACATACTATCACCTATCTTAGATTATAATACAAAATCCAACATAAACAAACCATAAACTTGATATTTTTTAATAATAAAGTATAATATTAATTAGAAAGAAGGTATTAAAATGGATTTAAAAGGAACAAAAACCGAAAAAAATCTAATGACAGCTTTTGCTGGAGAATCTGAGGCAAGAGTAAAGTATGAATATTATGCTTCACAAGCAAAAAAAGATGGTTATAATCAGATTCAGGAAATATTTGAAGAAACATCTAGAAATGAAAAAGAACATGCTAAACTATGGTTTAAAGCATTACATGGAGGTAAGATTCCAAGTACTGAAGAAAATTTATTAGATGCTGCTAATGGTGAAAACTATGAATGGTCTGATATGTATAAAGAATTTGCAGAGACTGCTAGAGAAGAAGGATTTGATGAACTAGCAAAACTATTTGACGGAGTAGCAGGAGTAGAAAAAGAACATGAAAAAAGATATCTTCACTTCTTAGATAATATTAAAGAAGGAAAAGTTTTTAAAAGAGAAGACGAAAGACTATGGAAATGTCGTAACTGTGGACATATCTATTCTTCTAAAGAAGCACTTGAGTTATGTCCAGTGTGTGATCATCCACTAGCTCATATGGAATTAAAAGCAGAAAACTATTAAAAAAGAAGCACCCGCTTCTTTTTTTCATTTCAAATTCTTCATTTCCTTAGCAATTAGATTCCTACTTTGTAAATTTCTAAAAGCACCTTCATTGATAATATAATCAAACTCTCCTATATATTCATATATATCAGGTTTAAACTCCAGCTTTCTCATATTTTTATTAAAATATTTACCTTTAGGATTAAAATCTGAAGAAAGACCGTTTAAATCTAAATAATCAAATTCATTTTTATAAATTTCACAAAGTTTATCATATAAAAACTCATAGGGATTTAAATGCATAAATCTCTTACTAAAACCACTAACAAGTACTGTAACTCTAGTTAAATGTTTGATAATAATAGCGCCGCCAATTATTTCATCAGCACCTTTTTTAAGACCTTCTGTAGCTTCAACAATATTATTTTTAAGTTTTAATAAATATTTATCAGATTCCATCTTTAAATTTAAATTCTCTTCGGTATTATCTTCTTGAATTAACATATTTAGAGAATTATTATTATCAAGTTCTTTTTCGTATTCACCCTTAGCTTGAATTAAAAACTCCCGATAATTAACTTTAATTAAGAAAAACTCACTTTTATTTTCCTTACTAAAAATATTTAAAAAATTACGATAATAATTAATAGAATGCTCTGCATCTTCTTTAATAATATTATAAAAAACATTAATTTGCCTGCTAGTAGCAGTCTCATAAGAAAGACCTCTTTTAGTCGCATAATTAATTTTTTTAATTAAATCTTTACTTAATTTATCTTGTTTATATTTCTTTAAATCAATATAACCATTAATCCTCGGAAAAATAAAATCAAGAGCCTCAACTTCTCTTCTTCTTTTATA
>DUUS01000062.1 GCA_012841465.1 Mollicutes bacterium | reverse complement strand
ATATTGCTTCATTTTGGTTACATCTATATGATATAATTTATAAAGAGGTTTTATTATGAAGCGAACTAAATTTTTGCTTATTTTTTTAATTTTATTTTATTTTGAACTTGTCTATCAAGCTTTTATAAGTACATAATCTAACGGATTACCTTGTAAGTCAGTAATAACATGTACTTTCATACCATAATATGTTTCCTTTTTACTTGTACAATAACCATAACTAGAAATATCTCTTAATCTTTTTCCAAAATACGCACGTACAAATTTATTGTTTATAATATTCATAGTGATTCAGGTCCTTTCGTATGAATTAGTTTTTGCAACTCAACATTACACGACTTCAATCACTTTTTTGTTATAGAAATATTTCACATCAATTGTAATACTACATTTCTAAAAAAAATAACAACAGGTTAAAGACACGAAAAAATTTTAAATTTTGATTTATCTCTTTATTTATATACATTTAAACAATTTTTATAGTCGAAAATTTGGATTTTTGATAAATATGTGATAATCTTATTTTAGTAAGGTTGTAATGTTTATATGGCTAGACCAAGTAAAAGAAGATTTGATTTAGATATCAGACAAATAAATTATATTAAGAAATTATTGGGTATAGATAAAATTGAAGATGTTGATAAGGCAACTATGAAAAGATTAAAAAATAATTTAAAGAAAATTAAAGACATAAGAGTTAAAGGAAAAACAAAATTTAAAATATGGGACATTATTATATGTAGTATTTTAGCAATTTTATTTGGTGCACAAGACTGGGAAGATATACATGATTTTGTTGAAAATCATCGTGATTGGTTAAGAGAATTTCTTTTATTAACCGGTGGAATTCCTTGTGTTAAAACATATGAAAGAGTTTTTTCAATAATTGATTAACATGAATTAGAAGATATATTAAATGATTTTATTATGTCATTTAATATTAAATCCAATTTAGAAATAGATATAATTAATTTAGATGGCAGAGTTAATAAAGGAAGTTCAAGAAATGAAACAACATATAATGAAAAAATAAAACCATTAAATGTTTTAAATGCATATTCAAATAAATATGGCATTTGTTTAGCAAGTGAAATGATTGAAGAAAAAAGTAATGAGATACCAACTATACCAGAAATATTAAAAAGATTTAAAGTCAAAGGAAATATAATAACTTGGGATGCATTAAATACACAAATATCTAATGTAAAAGCAGTTATAGATTTAAAAGGTGATTATGTTGTTTCAATTAAAGGAAATCAAGGAAATTTTTATAATGATTTAATTGATTACTTTGATGAGAAAAAATTAGAAACAATTAAGGCGGGTAATTCAAAATCAGCATATCTCGATTATTACGAAAAAAAAGAGAAAGTAAATCAATTCATTATGAATATTTTCAAACAACAGATGTTAATTGGTATTTTGATAAGAAAAAATGGGAAAAATTAAATTCAATAGGTGTTGTAAAAAAGACAATAGATGATGGTAAAGAAATAAAAATTAAAATGCGATATTATATATCAAGTTTATTTTGTGATATTAATTTATTTTCTAATGCAATAAGAAATCATTGGTCTGTTGAAAACAAGCTACACTGGCATTTAGATTTTACGTTTAAACAAGATAATAATACAACAACAAATAAAACGGCATTATTAAATTTAGAGATTATTAATAAATTCTGTTTAGCCATATTAAATCGAGTTAAACCATTTTATAATAATATTAGTTTAAAAAGAATTAGAAAGATAATATCATATAATTTTGAAAAGTCATTAGTAAATTTAATGTGTTTTTTATCACTAAGTTAAAAAATAAATTTTTAATAATAAAACATAGATTATCCCATATAAAATATGAGATAAATCTATGTTTACAATTGTTTTCGTGTCTTTAACCAAATAACAGAGTATTTTGTTGTAATTTTTTTTTTAATATGTTATATTAATTATAATAAAAGATATTGAAAAGGTATGTGAAAAAAATGAATAAAAAAAGAATATTGTTTGTATTAATGGGAGTTTTTGCATTTTTGATTGTAGTTACATGTGGAAGTATAATTTATAAAAGTAAAAAAGAGAAGGAGGAATTTGTTAAAAATGTAGAATTAATATTTAGTAGTTTACAAAGTGCTAATACAATAGATGGAGCTGAATCTTTTAATAATTTAGGAAAAAAAATAAAAGATATAGATGCAGATGTGAATTATCATATAGAATTAGATGATGATGGAAATATTAAGTACTATTTGTTGTATAATGATAAATATAAAATTGAGTATAATGGAAGTGAAACATTAAATAAGAAAAATGTCATAGAAAGTATAAAGATAGAAAAGACAATATCAGTTGATGAATTAAAAGAGAAACAAAAAGATTTGAATGATAAATCTTTAGAAAATGTTAAATATAGCGTAACAAGTTTTAATGACTTAGAAAATAATACAAGCAAAGGTTATAAAGTTAAAACAGAAAATAATAAGACAGTGGTAGAAATTTTTAGAGGACAACAAAAAAATGGTTGCTATGGACTTGAGATAAAACAAGTAACCTTAAAGAACGGAATCGTTGAAATAGTTATAAAAGAAACCACACCATCAGCGGGGGTATCATGTACACAAGCAATAACATATCCAGCCAAAAAGGTAACATTAGATAAGAAGTATGATAATATTACTGTAAAAACAGAAAGTGGAAATACATATAGTGAGTTAACAACTACACAAACACCAACTGAAGATACAACAAATAAAGAAGAAAGTAATGTTAAATATAGCGTAACAAGTTTGAATGACTTAGAAAATAAGCCAAGCAAAGGTTATAAAGTTAAAACAGAAAATAATAAGACAGTGGTAGAAATTTTTAGAGGACAACAAAAAAATGGTTGCTATGGACTTGAGATAAAACAAGTAACCTTAAAGAACGGAACAGTTGAAATAGTTATAAAAGAAACCACACCATCAGCGGGGGTATCATGTATACAAGCAATAACATATCCAGCCAAAAAGGTAACATTAGATAAGAAGTATGATAATATTACTGTAAAAACAGAAAGTGGAAATACATATAGTAAGTTAACAACTACATAAACACCAACTGAAGATACAACAGAAAAGAAATATTAGTAATGGAAATAGTGTTAATTTGATACAAGTAATTGTAAAGAATATTAGAAAATGAGTAGGAATAAAATTAAAATTTTATTCCTACTTTTCTAATATTTAATTGTTCAAAATTATGCCGTAATTTATATGTAATGATAGGTTCATACATATAGGGATGTATAGTTTATTAGATGGAAATTCTACCTAGTAAGGTAATTTTGAACCGTTAGTAGCAAGTATTGAGGAAAGATTGATAATAATTAACTTAAGTGTAAAAATATATAAATTATAGTATGGATAATTATTCTCCTCTATATTAGTGACGCAGTAAATTAATGGAATATAACTGAAAAGGTAATCTTCTTAGAAATATTGTCAAATTTTTAAGAGTATAAACATAGTTTTAACTAGGAGGCGTATATTCGTGAAAGTCATTAGTCATTTTAACGATGAAGGACCAAATATTCAAAAGTTAATTGAAGAACTGTTACTAGAATGTTGTACAATTAAACAAAGAAAGAAGGAATTATTATGTTAAATCAAAAATACAATTAAATAGTAAAGATGGGAGGAATATTCTTGAATATTATGTATGATAATTTATTGAGAACTGTTAAAATACTATATATAATTATCTATGCTCGTTTATCAAAAGAAGAAAAAGATAAACAATCAACAGAAGAACAAAGCCAAAGTATTAAGCACCAATTTGAAATATGTAGAGAGTATATTGAAGAGGAACAAAAAGAATATCCTGACTGTAGTTTTATAATTGTTGAAGAATTATATGATGATGGAATTTCAGGAACAACTTTTGACAGAGCAGACTTTAATAAATTAGTGAAACTTATTGAAAATAAGCAAGCCAATATGGTGATAACCAAAGACTTATCAAGATTAGGTAGAGATCACATAGAAACAGATAATTATATTGAAAAATGGTTTCCCGAACACAATGTAAGATATGTTTCAATTTTAGAAAGTGTTGATACTTATGATACTGATAATGTTAGCAACGATATTGCCCCATTAATAAATTGGTCTAACGATCAATTTGCAAAAACAACATCTAAAAAGATTCGTAAAGAATTTAAGAAAATGATGCATCAAGGTAAATGGGTTGGTGGCGAACCACCACTAGGATATATTCAAAATCCTAAAGATAAATATCATTTTATAATAGAACCTATTGGTGCTGAAATAGTCAAAAGAATTTTTAAATTAGCATTAGAAGAAAAAACATCAGAAGAAATAAGTGATATATTAATAGCAGATAAAGTTCCTATTCCTACTATCATAAAGGGAAATAAAAGAGATTTAAATGTAGAATTAAAAGATTTATGGTCCAGTTATACAATTAGTGATATATTAAGAAATAAAACGTATTTAGGACATATGGTTCAAGGAAAAACTACTAAATTAAATTATAAATCTAAAAAGATTATATATTTACCAGAAGAAGACTGGATAGTTGTAAAAAATATGCACGAACCAATAATTAAAGAAAGCGATTTTAATAGTGTACAACTACTTATTAAGTCAAATAAAAATACCACTACTAATACACACGATTATTTATTAAAAGGTATAATTAAATGTAAGGAGTGCCATCACTCAATAGGTATTCAACATTTTAATAAAAGAAATAATAACTATACAATTTGTAGTTATTATCGTAAATATGGTAGTAAAAAAGAAGTTTGTACTGCTCATAGATTTCAGTATGAAGAACTAGAAAAACTAGTAATAAAAAGTATAAAAAAAGAATGTATGCAATTTGTAGATAGCACTAATTTTGCAGACAAGTTAAAAGATAAAGAACAAAGTAAACAATTAATAACTGATTTAAAGTTAAATATTGATAAATCAAATCGTAAAATATCTAAAATAGAAAAACAAATTGATACTATTTATGAAGATAAATTGAATGGTGTTATTGATGATGAACAATATAAGCGTATGGTGATAAATAAGCAAGATGATATTATCTTTGAAAAAAGCAAATTAGAACAATATCAAAAAGATTTAGAATCAATTACTGCTAAAAAAAATGTTGAACCTAATTATAATAAGAAAGTAAAAGATTTTCTTGCAATGAAAAAGCCAAATAAAAAAATTATTGGCAAGTTAATAGAAAAAATAGAATTAAGTGAAGATGGAACTATAGATATACATTATAAGGTGCAAAATCCTTATAAAAATATATAGTGCCACTTCTACCCATGAGCAGTTGGGCCTATCGGACCTTGTATTCCTTGTGGACCTGTTGGACCTGTTGGACCTACTGGACCGGTTGGACCAGTTGAACCTATCGGACCTTGAATTCCTTGAGGACCTTGAGGACCTTGAGCTCCTGTCGGGCCAGTCGGACCGCCTGCCGGACCTGTCGGACCGGTTGGACCGGTTGGACCAACACAACACGGAATTGGCTTGTAGCATTTCAAACTACAAGGATTAGAACAACACTTTGGGCATTTACATTTATTTTGATACATTTTATTCCTCCTTTCTGTTATAAAGTATGATTTTTTTTAAAAGTTGAATAGTTTTAAAACATATAAGTTTTAAATTCCCAGATATTTTT
>DUUS01000061.1 GCA_012841465.1 Mollicutes bacterium | reverse complement strand
TTTGATAGATTAAAAAGTTATACTAAAGGATATGCTTCTTTTGATTATGAAATAATAGGTTATAAAGAAAGTGACTTAGTTAAAATGGATATTTTAATTAATCATGAAGTAGTTGATGCTCTTAGTTTAATTATTCATAAAGACTCAGCTTATAATAGAGGAAGAGGAGTAGTTAAAACCTTAAGAGAAATAATCCCAAGACAATTATTTGAAGTTCCGATTCAAGCTACTATTGGCTCTAAAATAATTGCTAGAGAAACAATTAGTGCGATGAGAAAAAATGTTCTTGCTAAATGTTATGGTGGAGATATTTCTAGAAAGAAAAAACTTCTTCAAAAACAAAAAGAGGGTAAAAAGAAAATGAAGATGGTAGGTAGTGTTGAAATACCACCAGAAGCATTCTTAAGTGTTTTAGAAACTGAAAGAAAATAAAGATGTAAGTAGTATCTTTATTTTTTGCTTTTAAAAAGTGTTACTATTATGTATAATAAGAATTGTGATGTAGTATGGAAAGTGTATATATTCATATTCCTTTTTGCAGAAGTATTTGTTCTTACTGTGATTTTAGTAGATTTATATATAATGAAAAAGAAGCGGATAAATACTTAAATGCACTTGAAGAAGAAGTAAAGGAATATTATTTAAATGAAGAAATTAAAACAATTTATATAGGTGGAGGAACTCCATCTGTTTTAAGTGAAACTTTATTAAATAAATTATTTAAAATAATAAATTTATTTAATAAGAGTAAAAAATTAGAATTTACGATTGAATGTAATCCAGAGGATATTAATGAATCTTTTTTAGATTTAATTATTAAAAATGGAGTAAACCGTATTAGTATAGGAGTTCAATCTTTTAATAAAACTAAACTTGAATTTATGAAAAGAAACAGTGATTTTTTAGATCTTAAAACAAAAATTAATTTAATTAGGCAAAAAGGAATAAATAATATTAGTTTAGATTTAATGTATGCTCTTCCAAAAGAAGAGTTAAATGTCTTTAAAAAAGACTTAAAGATGTTTTTAAAATTAAATCCTGATCATATTAGTACTTATTCATTAATTATTAAAGAAGGAACTGAAATATTTAATAAATTTGATAATACCGAAGAAGAAATAGAAATAGAGATGTATAATTATTTAGTTAAAAAACTAAAACAAAAGAAATATATCCACTATGAAGTAAGTAATTTTTCTAAAGAAGGATATGAATCAAAACATAATTTAACCTACTGGAACAATAAAGAATACTATGGATTTGGTCTTTCTTCATCTGGTTATATAAATGGTTTTAGATATGAAAATACTAAGAATATGAAGAAATACTTAGAAGGAAATTATCGTGATAATGAAAAATTATTATCTAAACAAGAAATAATGGAAGATGAAGTAATGCTAGGTCTTAGAAAAATAAAAGGCATTAATGTTGAGGAATTTTATGAAAAATATAATGTTAATATACAGGATGTTTTTCCAGTTAAACCACTTCTTAAAAGTAAAGAATTAGTTTATAAAAATGGCTATTTATTTATAAATAAAGATAAAATCTATGTAATGAATGAAATACTACTGAAACTAATATAATTATAATGTCTAGTGATTGTAAAATAAATATCAATTGAAAAAATCATTAGATATGTTAAACTGTTTATAGTAAAGAGGTTATAAAACATGAAAAAACATTTAATTAAATTTTTATTAATAACATTTGGACTATTCTTAAGTATAGATGTTAGTGCCGCATCACTTTCATTTGATGGAACAAACACTATTGAATTTGAAAAAACAGAGGGACAGAAGATTAATTTTAAGTCAAATGATAAAGTTGTGACTAATATTGATTTTAGAGTGGATATATCAGATTCTAGCAATGTATCACTTAGTATTATAAAAGATGATAGTGTTGCTGGTACTGTTAATTTAACTGGAGTATCAAAGTTAACGGGTGATCATATTGTTGATGGAACTATCGCAACTTTAAATATTACTAATAATAATAAACTATCAACAAGCGGTGAGCTTACAATTAAGCTAACTGATATTGTCTTTACTTTTGATGATGAAACAACTGAAGAAGTTGATGATATCAGTAAAAAAATAACTTTAAAAGCAAGACCTACTACAACAGTAAAACCTCTTAGTAATGAATCAAAGTTATTAAACATTACTTTTTCACAAGGAAAATTAACTCCAGAATTTAAAAGTGATGTTAAAGAATATAAAGTTTTTGATATTAGAGATACTATTAAGACAATAACAATTAATCCAACCTGTGATCACTGCACATTTACAATTAAATGTGAACTTGGTTGTAATAATGATAATAATAAAGGAAGACCTAATTTAGTAATAGGTAAAAATATTATTAAAATTACTACAGTAAGTGAATCAGGACTTAATAATGATGAATATTTATTTACAGTTTATCGTGGTGAGACTACTGATAACTCAGCATACTTAAGTAACATTGAAATAGAAGATTTTAATTTAAACGAAGAATTTGATAAAAAAACTTTAGACTATACCTTAAGTATTCCCTATGAAATGGAAAGCTTAGATATAAATGCAATACCAGAAGATAGTACTGCTACTATTGAAATAAGAGGAAATGAAAATTTACTAGTTGGTGAAAATGTTATTACTATAACTGTTACTTCATCTGAAACAAATGATAAAAGTATTTATAATATTACAGTTACTAGATTAGAAGAAGGCGAGGAAGAACCTGTCACTGAGCCAGTAACAGAAGAGGTAGCTCCAATAGTTAAAAAAGAAAATCAAACCTTAATAATTATTTTAATTATAATAGGAGCCCTTACTATAATCGGAATATCTGCATACTTTCTATTCTTTAGAAAAAAGAAAAATAAAAAAGCACCAGTAATAAATGAAGAAAAAAAAGAAGAAATAAAAAAAGAAAATGAAAATATTAGTCAAAGTGAAAATGAATTACTAGAAGAATTAGTAATTACTGAAGAAAAAACTAAACCTTCAGTAGATGAAGCACTTGCTGATCTAATGACTACTAAAGAAATCTTACTTAAAGAAGAATAATTAAGAGCTCTCTAATATAATATATTAGGGGGTTTTTTAAATGATATTAATCGCACATAGAGGACT
>DUUS01000060.1 GCA_012841465.1 Mollicutes bacterium | reverse complement strand
TACGATGATAGAAGTGATTACTTAGAATACTCATTTGTACTTACACCAGAAATAATGATGGAAAATCGTAAAATTAATAGAGAAACTGATTACAAAGCATACACTTCATATGCATTGAGTTGTGAAAACGGAAAAGAATGTAAAAGTCCTTTCGTAACTGCTGCAGCTCAGGCATCAGAAAAATATATCCCTGGTGCAGTCGAGCGCCTTAATACTACAAGACTAAGAAGATGGAAATATTTCATTCAAGGTGAATGGAAAAGAGGTTCGATTTCATCAATGATAGAAGCTGGTTACTTTGATGAAGATGAAGGATATCCAGATGAACTAAATCCTAACTTTATCGAAAGTCGGGCATAAGAAGGAAGTGAGTAGAAATGAAAGAAGCGTATTGGGGGTACTGGATAATATTACTGGGATTATTTATCCTAACAGTAATGATGTTACTTCAAAACTATACTATTACTTCAGAGCAAGATTATTACTTGCTTAAGGAAGTAGTAGATGCATCACTTCATGAAGCGGTAGATTATGCACATTATCGTAAGTATGGAGAGTTAAGAATAATAAAAGAGAAGTTTGTTGAAAATTTTTTAAGAAGATTTTCAGAAACAGTAAACATCAACAAAACATACCGAATAGATTTTTATGACATCTATGAAGCACCGCCCAAGGCAAGCGTAAAGGTAACTACTGCTACTGATATGTTTGCAATTATGGGTGATATTGGTAGTTATGGTGTTGTAGAGCGAATAGATTCTATTTTAGAAGTTGAATTTAAGGAGGAGGAATAAAATGGGAAATTTAGCTATATCATTAAAAAGGTTTTTAGGGAATAAAAACACAGTAACAATAATTGGTGTTTTAGCGGGAATCGTAGTTATTTATGTAGGATATAACTACCGTGTTAAAAAAGCAATTAACCCAGTTCATGTGCCTTATGCACAAGTAGAAATACCTGGTAATACTTTAATTGTAGATGACATGATAAATATGATTAAGGTATCTAAAAATATGGTGGATACAAATGACAACTTGATCGATACAAAACAAGGAGTTATTGGTCAGTATTCTAGGTATGATACTACAATTCCAGAGGGAAGTTTGTTTTATAAATCTCAGCTAATGAGAGAGGCAGAACTTCCAAACTCAATGCTTAAGGGGATTCCTAAAGGTTATACACTGTTTAGTTTAGCAGTTACACTTCATAGTACCTATGGTAATTCAATTATGCCTAAAGATTATATTGATTTATATATCAAATATAATACTGAAGATGGTTTAATTAAATTTGGTAAATTTATTGAAAAAATTGAAGTGTTGGCTGTTAAAGATTCAGCTGGTCAACATGTGTTTTCTTCGGCAAATCAAGGAACTCCATCAGAGCTATTATTTGCTGTTGAAGATGATATGTACCAATTACTAGAAAAAAGTAAATATATCAGACAAGCAGGAATTGAAATAATTCCAGTACCTAGAAATCAAGAATTTATTGATGGAGATACTGGAACTTTAATTACCAGTTCTGAGGTTGAGGCCTTTATTAATGCTTTTGCAGTAGATGTTAGACAAGATGTTGGTACTACTCAAGACGAAGATTAAACAAAATAAAAAAATAAAAAGGGTGATACAACAATGAGAGACGCGATCTTTTCTCAATTAGATTTTGGTCCACTAACTGAATTTATTACAGATGATAATATCACTGACGTTTCTTATAGTAACGGTGGTCAAGTTTGGCTTAAAACCCTTGATAAAGGGGTTTATAAAGTAGACCGTCCAGAGATTAATAATGCTTTAATGGAAAAGTTAGCGTTTCAATGTTCAAATGTCATGGGGAAAACATTTAACATGGCACATCCCTTCCTCGATGCTGAGGGAGCGGAGCTAAGGCTTAACTTTATTCATGATTCAATTGCAACTAATGGAATAGCTTGTGTTATTCGTAAAACACCTGCTAAAATCAGACTAAACAAACAAAAACTACTAGACGAAGATTATGTTACTCTTCATGTTCATGACTTTTTAATAAAATGTGTTGAAGGTCATGTAAACACTATAGTAAGTGGTGAAACTGGTAGTGGTAAAACCGAGTTAGTTAAATATTTAGCAAGTCATACTAAAGAAAATGAAAAGGTTATTACCATTGAAGATACATTAGAACTTCACTTAGATCGAATATTTCCTCACCGTGATATAGTCGCAATGAAAACAAATAACATTGCTTCATATTCAGATGTACTTGTAACCTGTATGAGACAGAATCCAAGATGGATTTTATTATCAGAGGTTAGAAGTGCTGAAGCGGTTATGGCGGTAAGAAACTCAATTTCTTCTGGTCATAATATCCTTTCGACAATTCACTCGGATAAAGCTGAAAGTATACCAATGCGTATGTATTCACTTTTAGAAGGTGACCAAGACATTGAACAGTTCCTAGGTTCAATTCACAGATATGTTCAGCTTGGCGTTCATGTTAAAGGATATATGAGCAGGAAATATAATCGATTTCAACGTGAAATAATGGAAGTTTGTGAATTTTATGTTGATGATGCTAATAAACCCCAAAAAAATATAATATATAAAAAATTAATGGATGGATCATATGTAATGAAAAATCCAACTAAATACTTACTTGAATATTTATCTATTCAGGGAGTAAATCTTCCAGCAGATACATTTGGTTTAGGTAGTACTAATGATGGAAGTATGGAAGAAGAAAGATTTGAAGAATAAAAAAGAATATAAATGGAGGTAAACATGGAATTATTTCTCTTACTCTTAATTGCTATTTTTGTAATTTCGTATCGGATGAACTCGGGTGATAATTTTTATAAATATATAACCAGTTCGGCAAATAATATTTATCAACAATACGCCCCATATAGTTTTCAGATGGTTAGACAAAAAGCAAAAGATTTAGGGCAAGAATACACGACTAAAGAATATTTGGCTCAAGTAGTCATTTTTGGAGCTTTAGGAGGGGTTGTAGGTTATCTTTATTTTCAAAGTATAATCTGGGCAATCTTTTATGCTATAGCTGCCATTGCATTTATACCATATCTAGCTTATTTGAGATGTCAGCGTGTTTACAGTGAATTTTTATTCGAACAAATTCAAGTATATACAACCAATGTTATTATGGAATTTAATACAACCCAAAGTTTTGTAAAAGCTTTAGAAGGAGTAGTCCAGTCTGGAGTACTTGAAGATCCTATTTTAGCTGATGTTAAATTAATGATAGATTTATCTTATCAAAACGGTACGATTGATCAATCAATACAGTATTTTGATGATAAATATCCATATTATATGGTAAAAAATATGCATCAACTATTCTTGCAAATAACAAAAGAGGGTGCTAAAGATTCAGGTGAATCACTTGAAAATATGCTACTTGATATAGATATGCTTGTTGAAGGTGTTTACCGTGATAAAATGGATCGCTCGTCGTTTCATGTTAAATTTTTAACCTTCGGTTTTGCTCTTTACTTCTTAGTAATGTTAACACAGTTCTTACTAGGGCAAGATAATTATATAAAAATGCTAGATGAATGGTATGTTCAAATACTACTTCATTTAATAATTATTATAAATACTTACTTCTTAATTGATGGTGAGAAATTCTATAATGAAGATACGGGGGTAGAATAAAATGTGGATTGAAGTTTTAATACTCGGAGTACTACTTTATATTATTTTAGAATATAACGGAAGCATCAGTACTAATAAATTTATTGTTGATAATAGAGATATATTTATTAAGTTAAAAGAAAAAGATTATGACTTTTATGCTAAAGCTAAATATGGAGATTCAATTGATGTTGATAAACTATTTAATATAAGATTAAGAAATGGTCTTTTAGTAATCTTAGTAATGTTCTTTATGTTTATAACTAATATTAACTTTACTAATATACTATTTTGTATTATTGCTGGATATGGTGTCTTTAAAATGTCATATTCATCACTTAAAAAATATTATAAAGCTCATCTTCATAAAATAGATTTAATGCTACCATATTATTTAAAAAATCTAGAAATATTAGTTCATCACTATACAGTACCTGTAGCTCTAGGTAAATCTGCTGGTGAAGCACCAGAGATATTTAGAGAAGGTTTAAAAGAATTAATTGAAAAAATAAATGCTGGAGATAGTACTATTAATCCCTATATGGATTTTGCTAGAGATTATCCGGTAAGAGATTCAATGAGAATGATGAGATTACTATATAGATTAAGTCTTGGTAGTAACGAAAGAAAACAAGAGCAACTACTTACATTTTCTCGAAATGTATCTAACCTACAACAAAAAGCTCGTGAAACAAGATATAAAGATCGACTTGAAAAAATGGAAAGTAAAACTATGGTTATGTTAGTTACAACAGGAGTAGGGGTTATGATTTTATTAATTATTTCAATTTTAATGATGTTTACATCCTAAAAAAGCACCAAAAAGTAAGCTTATTTGACAAAAATGCAAAAGAAATTGCATTTTTTGCATTTTAGGGGTTGCTTTTTTAAAAAACCTTTGCTATACTTAAATTGCCTAAGATAGTTTAGGGAATAAATAATATTAATGACTTGCATAATTTTAGTAAAATAAAGTTATGCACTAAATTATTAGAAATAATAATTTAGAAAATTATTTACTTAATTATACAAAATAATTTTTAACAAAATTAAAATTATTTAATAATTAATAAATGATATTAATATTACTCT
>DUUS01000059.1 GCA_012841465.1 Mollicutes bacterium | reverse complement strand
TATGGGAGTTAGAAGATGTGGAAAATCAGTTTTACTTTCTCAAATAATAGATGAATTAAAAGTTAGTGGCATTGATAATAAGCATATTATTTATATTAATTTTGAAGATTATGATAATGTCATCTATACTAATCCGAAAAAGTTTCATGAATATATTAAAAATAAAATAATTGATAATAAAAAATATTATTTGTTTTTTGATGAAATTCAAAATGTAGATGACTTTGAACGAGTGGTTAATTCTTTTAGAGCTACACTTAATGTTAGTATTTTTATTACTGGATCAAACAGTAAACTTCTTTCGGGTGAACTTGCTACTCACTTATCTGGAAGGTATATAAGTATTACAATGATGCCATTTACTTTTTCTGAGTTTATTGAATTATATATATCTAAAAATGGTGATAATAGAGATAATACGATGCTTAGCTTATTTAATGAATATAAAACTTGGGGTGGTATGCCTCAAATATATAATACTAATTCTCCTCAAGAAAGAAAATTATATTTAAAAGATCTTTATAATTCAATAGTATTAAAAGATATAATTGGAAGAAACAATATCAAAGATACTAATTTACTTGACCGTATTACTTATTTCATGATGGAAAATATAGCTGGAATTATTTCTTCAAATTCTATAGCAAATTATTTGAAAAAGGAAAGGGTAAATACCACTGTTGATACTGTACTGAATTATGTAGATTATATATCCTCATCTTTATTATTTAATAAAGTTAACAGATATGAGATTAGAGGTAAAAATGTGCTGGCTACATTAGAGAAATATTATTTAATTGATCTTGGTTTTCTTAATTTAAAAAAATCAGGTATTGAGAAAAAATCGGGTGCAAGACTTGAAAATATAATTTACAATGAACTTCTTTCAAGAGGCTATGATGTTTATATAGGTAAAACAGATAGGGGAGAAGTTGATTTTGTAGTAAATGACTTTGGAGAAATATCATATTATCAAGTAGCAGATTATTTATCTAGTGATGAAGTAATTGAAAGAGAGTTTGGAGCATTTAAAAGAGTAGAGGATAATCATCCAAAATATGTTATTACAATGGATGAGATGGATTATAGCAGGGGTGGTATAAAGCATCTAAATGCGATTGAGTTTCTTCTCGATAAATAAAATATATTATAAACTGATACTTTTGTTAGTATCTTTTTTTAAATTGAATCCTTTTAAGTATTGTTTTAAAAAATAGATTTTATCTATATTATTATTAAAGATTAAATCAGAGAGTTCAAGAGCTTCCTCTAAATATATTTCATGATATAAATTTAAAGAGTAATCTTTATATTTATATTTTTTTAACTTTTGATTAATAAATTCTTCATCAAAATTATTACTTTTACAATATAAAAATAACTTAGCAAAAAAATTAACATTATTTTGCCAAATAGCTGAGTTAAAACTCATATTAGGACATCTTACTTCTAAAGTATTATATTTAGCAAACTTACCTGAATTAACATAGGCAAAACTGATGCCTGTCTTTCTTCTTTTTCTTAATTTGGTAATAAGTAGTTCAGTATTATCATATTTATTTAAAAAGTTTAATAAAAACTTAAAATCTCTACTTTCAGGATAAGCATAGGTTTTTAATAAATTTCTTGCTTTAGCTTGTTCTCCAAAAGAAAATCGATAAATTATATTTTCATATATAGTCCATAATTTAACTAAGTTTACCCAGTACTTATAATCATTTCCGATAATTTGAGATCCAAAATGAATATGACCTGCTGCTTTTTCTTCGGCAGTAGCTTTAAGCATAAGTAATGTCTTGCATATCTTATCTAAATCTAGCCAGGTTTCTTCTTTATCATATAAAATAGGGGAGACAAGTTCACCACCATAGTCAATAAAGTCTATTTTTTCCCTGACTGTTCCATCATATTTGTATAACCATCCTGGGAAGTCTTTTAGAGAATCTTCAGCAGGTATCGCTTTTGCTTCTTCAAATTCAAGTTCTAGACCAAAACTAATATAATCATCTAAGTTTATTGTTTCTCTTAAACTTAAAAAGTATTTTTCCATTTCAAGGATTAGATTAGTTAAGTCAGTTCCTGGAAGTTTTCTTAATTCATCATTTGAATTAAAATTTATAAAATTTGATTTATGTAATTCATATCTTCTCATAATAATCTCTCTAAATTTTTTTTTCTTATTTCTAATTTTTTTATCTCTATACTATGATGATTATCATAATAATTATTTATTTCTTCTTTAATTTTTTTATTACTTTGATATTTTTCTTTATAATAAACAGTAAGAAAAAGACCGATAATACTAAAACTGATAAAAACAGCATTATCTTTTAAATTATCTAAGTTACTTTGTCTTATAGTTTTAACGATTTTGTTTTTATCAACTAAAGTTATTTCTATAAATTTTTCATTAAGATCAACTTTATCTGTTTTTTCTATATAAACATTAGGTATACCAAGTAAGACTTGGATACTTTCAATGTTTAATGATTCAAGTGTTTTAATAATTTCTTCTTCATTAGGATATTTATTAAAAACATATTCTTCAACTCTTCTTTCAAATAAATTATCATCTGTTTTTATCCATGGATTATAAACTGTTATTGTATTTGATATATCTTCCTTTAAAACTTTTTCTTCATTATAAAATCCTTGAGAATCATAATTTCTAATTATTCTGGAATTAACTTCAAAAATGTCTCTTTTAAAAGGTAATCCACCACCTAAAACAACATTGGTACTAATACCAATAAAAGTTGATAAAACAAATGGAAGTAAAGTAACTGATATATGTTTAAATATTCTTATATTAGTAATACCAATATTTTTATATTTAGAATGTTTATTATTGGAGATGTCTTTTTCTGCATCAATTATATCTTGTTTTAACTTTGTTATTAATTCTTCTTTTGTTTTCATATTTTACCTTACCAATACTTTTTGTTTTACATTTTCTTTTTCTTTATTAAAACATTTAAGATATTGCTTTAAGAAATATATTCGGTCTTTATTATTTGAAAATATTAAATCAGCAAGTTGCATTGCTTCTTCATAATATAGATTTTGATAATTTTCTATATTACATTCTTCTTCAGAGTAAGTTTTTAATTTTGCATCTAATAATTCGTGATTAAAGTTATCACTTTTACAATAAAGTAAAAGATTAGCAAAAAAATTAACATTATTTTGCCAAACAACTGGGTTCAAACTCATATTAGGGCATCTTATTTCGATCGTATTATCTCTTTTATAATCAAAATCAGTTACGTTACTGAAGTTAATTGCTTGATCTGAATCACTTCCAAGAATTTTTATTAGTTCTTTTAAGTTAAACTCGGCATCTTTAATATATTTAAGAACATTATAAAACTCAGCAGCAACAGGCTTTGCATAACTTAAGATTCTCTCTCTTGGAGATGACTTTTCTCCATAACTAAATCGATATATTACTTTTTCAAAAACAGTCCACAGTTTCAATAGATTAATCCAGTGCTGGG
>DUUS01000058.1 GCA_012841465.1 Mollicutes bacterium | reverse complement strand
ATTTATTTTATATTATAAATAATATCTTACTTAATATTCTATTTTGGTTTTCATTATATCAAATAGATAGTACTCTACTTTTAACTGTCTCATCTAGTGCTCTTTTAATTAATGGATTACTTTTATTTATTGAAACTAAAAAAATTAGTAATAAAACATCAAATCTATTAATACCTTATTTATTATATCTAACTATAAATATAATAATATTTATAACTCATCTATAAAATCACTAAACTCTTTAGGAAGCTCAGCTTCAAACACAAGCTTCTCTTTTTTTATGGGATGAACAAATTCTAAGATGCTTGAATGAAGAAACTGACCAAAAGAAGTACTATTTTTATTAGTATAGACAGGATCATTATAAATAGGATGACCAATATATTTAGCATGAACTCTTATTTGATGAGTTCTTCCAGTAATAAGCTCAAAATTTACTAAAGTATAATCTTTATATCTTTTAATTACTTTAAATTTAGTTTGAGCTTCTTTAGAATTTTCATCAAGAATTGCCATTTTAGTTCGGTTAAATTTATCTCTTCCGATTGGAGCATCAATAACTCCAGAGTCTATATCTAAATTTCCAACTAAAAGAGCTGTATAAACTCTTTTAACCTTTCTTTCTTTAAATAAAGAGTTAAGCTTTTCATGAATCTCATTTGTTTTAGCAACAACAATGAGACCACTAGTATCTTTATCAAGGCGGTGAACAATTCCTGGTCTATAGCTATAAAGATCGCTTAACTCGCTTGTATAATGCATAAGAGCATTAACTAAAGTACCACTTTTTATATTACTTGCTGGATGAACTACCATACCAGATGCTTTATTGATAACTATTAAATACTCATCTTCATAAATAATATCTAAACTTATATCTTCAGGAAGAACCTCTTCTTCTTTTAATGAGTCTTCTTTAATATAAATAACATCACCAATATTAACTATATATTTAGATTTACTTTTTTCGTTATTAACAAGAATATTTTCATTAACTATATTTTTTTGAATTAAACTTCTAGATGTTTTTAAAACACATGCTAAGTATTTATCTAATCTAATATTATTTTCTTCTACTTTTAACTTCATAGTCATCCTTTTTATAAATTGATATCATAAGTAAAATAACACCTATAAATATACATGAATCGCCAATATTAAATACTGGAAAATCATAACCAAATATATTAAAGTCAAGAAAATCTCTGACATATCCTAAAAATAAACGGTCAAGTAAATTACCAGTTATCCCTCCAAGTAAAAAACTAAAGGCAAGTTTATTCCTTCTATTTATAATAAATGTATTTGAATACCGATATATTATAATAAGCGCGATGATGCTCATTATAGTAAGTAAAAATGTTTTATCTTTTAGTATTCCCCAGGCTGCTCCATAGTTATGAATATAGGTTATATTAAAAAGGTTTTTAATTACATTAATACTTTCATTTAAGTTAAGAGTTAAATCAACTATTATTTTAGATAGTTGATCAAGTATTAGTACTATGCTTGATCCAATAATTATTTTTCTATTCATATTACCTCATAGATATTTTATCACACTTAGAAAGAATTTTTCAAATCAACTAAAATAACATCACTTCCAATAGTTACTATTTCTTCAAAAGTTATTTTTACCTCTGATCCAATACTTATTCTTCTCATCATTTTAATAGGTTCAATTATTAAACCAAGTATCTTACCTTCTTTATTTACTTCGATGTCTACTATTTTTCCTAATCTAATCCCATCATTTATACTAACGATATCTTTTCTTTGAAGTTCACTCATTAACATAGTATCACCACTTAATTATATGGAAGATTATATCTTTTATTTCATTAACCTCTTTAGGTTTTTAATCGCATTTTTTTCTATTCTTGATACTTGGGCTTGAGATACTCCTAAATCATCTGCAATCTCCATTTGAGTTTTTCCATAAATATATCTTGCATATAAAACCCCATGTTCTCTTTTTCCTATTTTACTAAGAGCCCGGTCTAAATTAATCGCATCATCTTTATCAACTCTTTCTTTTTTATCTGGTAGCTGATCTAGTAAGTAAATTGTATCTCCCCCATCATTATAAATCGGATCAAAGATACTTATCGGAGATATTAAACTTTCAAGTGCTGTTGATAATTCATATTCGGTGAGTTCTAGTGCCTCACATATTTCATGAGTTTTAGGCTCAACGCCATGCTCAAGTAAATACTTATCTTTAAACTTTAATATTTGATAAGCATTATCTCTGATGCTTCTACTTATTCTTACCGCACTAGAATCTCTTATATATCTTTTTACCTCTCCTAATATTAAAGGAACCGCATAGGTTGAAAACATTACATTATATTCAAGTGAAAAGTTATCAACTGCTTTTATCAAACCAACACATCCTATTTGAAATAAATCATTCATATCATATTTACCAGTATTATATTTTTTTATAATACTTAAAACTAGTTTTAAATTACCATTAATAAGTTCTTCTTTCGCACTTAAATCTCCTTTTTGAAACTTTTTAAATAACTCAAACATTTCTTCTTTCTTAAGTACTTTAAGATTATTAGTATCAACACCTACTATATCTACTTTATATTTACTCAAAAATAAAAACTCCTCTCAAAGTTATATTGGTTAAAAGGAGTTTTATTTATTCATTTTTATCTAGTTTCTAGTAAACATTGTAGTTTTCTGATAACTTTCTTCTCTATTCTAGATATATAAGACTGACTAATACCAAGCATTTCAGCAACTTCTTTTTGAGTAAAATCGTCAGTATTATTTAAACCATATCTTAGAGTCATTATTATTTTTTCTCTTTCAGTAAGCAAATTTAATTCTTTTTCAAGAGATTCTTTATCAATCTTATCAAGAGATTCTTTAAAGACAATATCTTCTTCAGTTCCTAAAATATCTTCTAAATGAAGTTCATTTCCTTCAGTATCATAATTAATCGCATCTTCAAAACTAATCTCTGATTTTCTTTTTTTATTTTTTCTAATAAACATAAGTATTTCATTAACAATACACCTACTACAATAGGTCGCAAGCTTTATATTTTTATCTAGTTTATATGTTTGAACCCCTTTAATAAGACCAATTGATCCAATACTAACTAAATCCTCAAGGTCATAGCCAGTACTTTCATATTTTTTAGATAAAAAGACAACTAACCTTAAATTATGTTCGATCAGTTTATCTCTCGCACTTAAATCACCACTTTGAAAAGCAATGACATATTTTTTTTCATCTTCTTTAGAAAGTGGTGGTGGAAGAACATCAGTACTTCCTACAAATAATAATTCACTTTTAATTTTTAATACCTTACATAAATACAATAATATTTTTTTCATAGTGCCTCCGTATGCAAAATTATTTTTACTCCATTTAAATTAACATCAGTAAGACCAACTAATACCTTTCTTACCTTCTTTTTATTAATTATTACTTTATCAGGTTTAAATACTTTTAATAAAGACTCATTATTAACTGTATGATAGGGAACTAAAAAAGATTTCACTTTTCTAGTAATAAGATCTTTATTTACTAAAATAATTGGTCTTCCAAAGTAAGGATCTTTAAGTTTATTACCTGTATCTAAAAAACCAGTTCCAATTAATTTATAACCCTCATAATAAATCTCAACATCATAGAGGTCCAAATAATCATTTTTAAAACCTCTCTGAAGTTTTAAATATTTATAAACAATTAAAGGACTTATTATAAGAAGCATTATTAAATTAATACTAAAACCATTTTTAGAAAACACCAGACCATTATTAACAAGAGCTATTTGATTATTAAATAAATATATAGTACCAGCTAAAATAATACCAATTACATATAACCAAACTAAATTATCTTTAAAATATTTAAAACTCTCATACTTAAAAGCAATCAAAACCATAAGAGTACTAATAACTAATTTAAAGATCATTAAAACAAAACCGCTCTTAAAATAAAATAGTGATAAAGTTGATATGCTACCTACTAATGCACTTATAATTATATTTTTAAACTCTGCCCTCCTTTTAAGGAGCATATCAACGCTTATCAAAAGTAGCATATCAATTATAAAATTAATAAGAATAATTAAATCGATATATATAATTATAAGCATCACCTATTTAATTATAAAAAAAAGACACAGATTATTGTGTCATAATTTGAATTAATAATTATTTTAAGGTTTTAATGTAAATTGCACACCACTATAAGCAGATGTTGAATTAAACTTATCAGCATCAGCTTGAGTACGAGCATAGCGGGGATCTGCAACACAATTATAAAACATATTCATCATGTTTGTTACACTTGAGGTATCAAAACTACTTAAATCTAAACT
>DUUS01000057.1 GCA_012841465.1 Mollicutes bacterium | reverse complement strand
TATGAAGAAATCTTTAAATTTCAAATTGAAAACAAAATAACTGATAATGATTTACTACTAGCAATATCAGGATCTGGTAATTCAGTAAATGTTATTAATGCTGCTATTTACGCTAAAAAAAGAGGTGCTAAAGTAATTGCTATGACTGGTTTTGATGGTGGAATGCTTAAAGAAATAGCAGACTATAGTATGCATGCCGATATAGATGACATGCAAATAACAGAAGATATTCATTTATCATTTGATCATATGATGATGAAAGTTTTTTATAATTATTTAGTTAAAAATGAAATAAGTGGAAAAAATGAATAAGAAAATAAGTATAATAGCCCAGTGCTTTAACGAAGAAAAAACTTTAAAACATTATTATAAAGAAATGGCTAACATAATGGATAAAATGGATTATGTTGACTTTGAACTTATCTTTATTGATGATGCAAGCAGAGATAACTCAAGAAAAATAATTAAAGAATTAGTTAAAAAAGATAAAAGAGTTAAATATATATTTATGTCCAGAAACTTTGGTAGAGAAGCATGCATGATGGCAGGTTTTAAATATGCTACAGGAGACTATTTAACCACAATGGACATTGACCTTCAAGATCCACCAAAGCTTCTTATAAAGATGGAAAAGGCCTTGAGTGAAGGTTATGATATAGCAGCTGCTAAAGCAACTTCAAGAAAAGGTTATTCATTAATCCATAGATTATGTATTAAAGCTTATTATAAAATAATTAATAAAATTTCAAAAACTAAAATGATAGATGGACAAAGAGAATATCGTTTAATGAATCGAAAAGTTATAAATGCTATTTTAGAACATAAAGAATATAATCTTTTTAACAAAGCACTGCTTAATGATGTTGGTTTTAAAATAAAATGGATTGAATATGAAAATGAAGAAAGAATAGCTGGTAAAACTAAATTTAACTTTAAAAGAATGGTTAATTATAGTATAAAAGGAATAGTTGCTTATTCTAATTTTCCGCTTATATTATTAATCTATTTAGGTCTTATATCTAAAGTAGCATCTCTTCTTACTTTTATTATATTTCTTGTAAATAAGAATATTTATTTACTAATAACTTCTTTATTTACTCTTTTACTTGGAGTCATTTTACTATCCTCAGGAATACTAGGTTTATATATTTATCAAATCCATTTAGAAGTAAAAAATAGACCACTGTACTTAATTGATGAAACTAATTTAAAAATATCTAAATAAATGTGATATTATAAATAGGAGATGATTAAAATGAAAAAACCAACCTTTAAGCTATATGAAGTAATAATAATAGTATTTGTATCTTGTTTATCAATGAGCATCGCAACAGGTTACGTCGCTCAAATTAATAAACAAGTTATAACTAAAATTGAACCTACTGAAGATGAAAATGTAAATAATTTTATTGAAGTTTATAACTCAATTCTTTCTAATTACTTTGGAGATATAGATGAAGATGAACTTATCGAAGCTGCTATAAATGGAATGATAACTAAAATAGACGATCCCTATACAACATACTTAAATAAATATAGTAAAGAATTTCTACTTGATGGATTAAAAGGTACCTATGAAGGTATTGGTATTGAAATAACCACAAATGATGATGGGAAAGTTTTAATAACAGGAGTACTTAATAATACCCCAGCATCAAAAGCAGGTCTTTTAAAAGATGATGTTATTATTTCTATTA
>DUUS01000056.1 GCA_012841465.1 Mollicutes bacterium | reverse complement strand
CTTTCTTATAAATTTTATGTTAGTCCAGTGTTTTTTGAATTTATATTAATTATTTTAAATAAAACTTACTTTTTACTTTTATTAATATGGATATGTTTATTATTTGTATATTTAGTTGGTATAAATTATAGTGATAAAGTTACTAAAAAGGTAAAAAATATTGCCTTTATCTATATAGGTATTTCCTGGGTCTTGATGTTATTTACTAAGATAAATATTATTATTAGTCCCGAGCTTATGGATATTGAAGGTACTTCTTTAAGTATTCTTTATATAGTTCTTGCTTCATTTATCGTTGCTTGTAATGTAGTTATTATTTTAAACCGAAAACAAGTAAATGAAAAAGTAATCCCATTTTTAATATTTATGATATTAATGATTATAGTTTTTGCTTTAAGATTTATTCTTCCAGATCTTGATTTAGTTTCAGCAATTATCGCTTTTGTAAACTTAATTATGTTTCATACAATTGAAAATCCTGATCTTAAGTTAGTTAATGAAATGCAGCTTGCTAAAGAACAAGCTGAGAAAGCTAACCGAGCTAAATCAGACTTTTTATCAAGTATGAGTCATGAAATAAGAACTCCTCTTAATACTATAGTAGGATTAAGCGAGTTAAATGTTGAAGCAAATTCTTTAGATGAATCTAAAGAAAATGCGAAAGACATTATGAACGCTTCTAAAATACTTTTAGATATTGTCGGTAATGTTCTTGATATGTCTAAAATAGAATCAGGTAATGTTGAAATAATTAATTCAGTTTATAATCCCTATGAAGTATTTAATAGTATTATTAGAGTAATGGAATATCGTTTTAAAGAAAAAAATCTTGATTTTATTATTGAAATAGCACCTGATCTTCCATCATCTTTATATGGTGATGCCTCAAGTATAAAGAAAATCCTTATTAATCTTTTAACTAATGCGGTTAAATATACAAGTGAAGGAAGTAGTACTTTAACTATTAATGGTATAAATAAAGATAAAATATGCCGCTTAATTATATCAGTAGAAGATACAGGTAGAGGAATAAAACCAGATAAAATAGATAATTTATTTAAAAAATTTGATCGTTTAGATCAAGAGAAAAACACAACTACTGAAGGAACAGGTCTTGGTCTTGCTATAACTAAACATTTAATTGAAGCTATGAATGGTAATATAGTTGTTCAAAGTGTCTATGGAAAAGGTTCTAAATTTACAGTTACTTTAGATCAAAAAATAAGTAAAGAAACTACTATATATAATTCTGAAATAGAATCTGAAGATGATAAAGATTTTAATTTAAAAAATAAAAAGATTCTTATAATTGATGATAACAAAATGAATTTAAAAGTAGCAGAAAGATTCTTAAAAGAATATGAGTGCCAGGTAGTACTTGCTAGTAGTGGTAAAGAATGTATTGATTTAATAAATAGTGGTGAAAAGTTTGATTTACTTTTAGCAGATGAAATGATGCCTCATATGACGGGAACTGAAATGATGAATTACTTAAAAGAAAGAGGATACCGCGTTCCTATAGTGGTTTTAACTGCTAATGTTGAAAGTGATTCAAGAGATGTTTATATGAAACGTGGTTTTGATGAATATCTAGCAAAACCAATTAATCGAAAAGACTTAGAGTCTATTTTAAAGAAATTTTTATAATTTAATAAATATAGAAGCATATATTTAAATTGGTGATATATATGTTTTATTATGAGGTTCAAAAGAGATTATATATAGCCTTTGTAATTATAATGCTCTTTTTTTTAGCAATTGTAATCAGGATGTTTTATATTCAGGTATTTAAATCTGGTGAGTTAAGTGAGCTTGCTAATAGTTTATGGAGTCGTAATCTTCCAATTCTAGCAGATAGGGGACTTATTCTTGATCGAAATGGTGTAGTGCTTGCTGATAATATAACTACAACTAGTGTAGTGGTTATACCTAACCAAATTAATGATAAAGAAAAGGTATCAAGTGAGCTAGCTAAAATACTTAATACAGATTATGAAAATGTTTTTAAATTTGTAAATAAAAAAAGTTCGATTGAAAGAATCCATCCCTATGGTAGGGGACTTAGTTATGAAATAGCGGAAAAGATTAATAATTTAAATTTTGATGGTGTTTATTTAGTTAAAGAATCAAAAAGGTATTATCCCTATGAAACTATGCTATCACATGTTCTTGGTTATGTTGGAATTGATAATCAAGGTTTATCTGGAATTGAGTTGTTTTATGATGATCACTTAAGGGGAAACGATGGTGCTATTAAATATTATTCAGACGGAAAAGGTCATAGGCTTAAATTAAGTGAAGTATATAATAAACCAGTAGGTGGTAATAATATTGGTTTAACAATCGATGTTAAAATTCAAGAAATGGTTGAAAGAGAACTTGATAATGTAATGCTCTCACTTAATCCAGAGCAAGCTTTAGTCCTTGTCATGGATCCAAATACATCGGAAATAATAGCAATGAGCTCAAGACCAAATTTTGATAGTAATAATTATCAAAATTATGATATTGAAACTATTAATCGTAATCTTCCAATATGGGCTACATTTGAGCCAGGTTCTACTTTTAAGATAATTACTGTTGCGGCTTCTCTTGAAGAAAAGACTGTTAATTTATTTGAAGACCACTTTCATGATTCAGGTTCTATTACAGTAGAAAGTGCGAGAATTAAATGCTGGAAAGCTGGGGGTCATGGTAGTCAAACTTTTTTAGAAGTAGTTCAAAACTCATGTAACCCAGGTTTTGTAGTCCTAGGACAAAGACTTGGTACAAAAAGACTTCATGATTATTTACTTAAATTTGGCTTTGGTTCTAAAACAGGAATAGACCTTAATGGAGAAAGTACGGGAATCTTATTTTCACTTGATAGAATGGGACCAATTGAAACTGCTACAAGTGCTTTTGGTCAAGGTATAAGTGTTACTGCACTTCAGCAAGTAAATGGGGTTAGTGCGGCTATTAATGGTGGAAAACTCCATACTCCATATATTGTAAGAAGTATTAGTGAGCCTGAAACAAATGAGGTAGTACTTTTAAATAAACCTAAGTTTGTAAGAAATGTTATTAGCGAGGAAACTTCTGAGATGGTTAAGTATACATTAGAGACAGTCGTTGCTCATGGGACTGGAAGAAATGCTTATATAGAAAATTACCGAGTTGCTGGTAAAACCGGAACTGCTCAAAAAGTAAACAATGGCGTTTATATGGTTGGAAATTACATCTTATCTTTTATGGGAATTTTTCCAGCAGATAATCCTGATTATGTTGTCTATGTAGCAATAGATAATCCTAAAGGAATAACTCAGTATGGTGGTACAGTAGCAGCACCTGTTGCTAAAAACATTATTTTAAGTATTATTGATTATCTTGATTATAAACCTGTAAATAACGAGCTGACTAGAGCATATACCTGGCTTGATGAAAAATATGTTTATTTAGATAATGTTATTGGGCTTGATGTAAAGGAAGTAAAACAAATTTTAAAAAACTTTAGAGTTGAATATAGTGGCACTGGAAATACAATAATTGATCAAAGTCCTCATGGTGGATATTTAGTAAAAGAGGGTAGTGTTGTAAAGTTAATGCTAAATTGATGTTTACAAGAAGCATTATATGGTAGTATAATGGTTAAGAGGTGTTGAAATGTTAATATTAGCAAAATCAGTATTAGGACTTATGCTTGGATTTATTTTATCTTTGATTGCAGCAGTGATGTTTATTCCAGTATTAAGAAAATTAAAGATGGGGCAAACAGTTAGCCGGTTAATAAATAAAAGACACTTAGCTAAAGATGGAACTCCAACACTTGGAGGACTTATCTTTATAGTTCCAACTATAATTATAATGATTCTTTTATATTTAAGAGGAAGTATTGATTTTACATCTAATTTAGCAATATTATTATTTGTTTTTATTGCTTATGCTCTTTTAGGTTTTATTGATGATTATAAAAAGATTAAATATAAAAATAACAAAGGTCTATCAACAATTAAAAAACTTATATATCAAACTATAATTGCAATTGTGTTTTATGTAATATTTAAACATAATGGTGGTGAATCAAGTTTAATAATTAGTTTCTTAAATTTAGATATTGAACTAGGATGGTTATATGGAATCTTTATATTACTAGTACTTGTTGGAACAACCAATGCGGTTAATATATCTGATGGATTAGATGGTCTATGTGGTGGTCTTTCAGTAATGGCATTTCTTGCTTATGGATTAATAGCCTGGGGAACGTCTTGGCTAGTAGGTTATCAAGAAATAGCAATCTTCTCATTTGTACTAATTGGAAGTTTACTAGGATTTTTAGTATTTAATACTCATCCTGCTAAAGTCTTTATGGGAGATACTGGATCACTTGCCTTAGGGGGAGCCTTGGCTACAATCGCAATTTTAACCAGACACGAGGTATCACTATTATTAATTGGTGGAGTATTTGTAGTTGAAACTCTTTCAAGTTTAATTCAAATAATCGCAATTAGAAAATATAATAAAAAAGTATTTAAAAAAGCACCACTTCATCATCACTTTGAAGAACTGGGCTGGATCGAAACTGATATCGTTAAATTATTTTGGGTAGTCGGACTAATACTTGCAATGCTTGGTATTATCTACGGAGTTTGGTTATAGAATATAAAAAAGGGGGATTTAATGAAGAAAAGTTATGGAATAATTATACCTACTGTTATCTTAACTTTATTTGGATTATTAATGGTATATTCATCTTCTTATGTTTGGAGTGAATATAAGTTTAATGATTCACTTCATTTTTTAAGACATCAAAGTATCTTTGTAGTGCTTGGTTTTATTGGAATGTATATTCTGTCTAAAATTGATTATAAAATATATTATAAAAAAGCAAACTTAATTTTATTAGTTTGCTTTTTATTATTAGGGCTTGTCCTTATACCTGGAATAGGAGTAATAAGAAACGGTTCAAGAAGCTGGTTTGGAGTAGGTTCATTTGGAATACAACCTAGTGAATTTGCTAAAATAGGTTTAATAATATTCACAGCTAAATATTTAAGTAATAATGTTAAAGAAATGAGTGATTTTAAAAAGGGTGCATTTCCAATTCTATTTGTAATCCTAATATTTTTTGCTCTTATAATGCTAGAGCCAGATTTTGGAACAGGTATGGTTATAGTAGCAACACTAGTCGGAATGATATATGCATCAAATATTAAATTAAACTTCTTTGCTTATACTGGGTTACTTGGACTTATAGGTATGGCACTTTTAATAATAGCAGCACCATATCGAATAGCTAGAATAGTATCTTTTTTAAATCCTTGGAGTGACCCTTTAGGATCTGGGTTTCAAATAATTCAAAGTCTATATGCAATTGGACCAGGTGGGTTATTTGGTCTTGGTTTAGGTAATTCAATCCAAAAACACTTTTATCTTCCAGAGCCACAGACTGATTTTATCTTTGCGATTATAAGTGAAGAATTTGGCTTTCTAAGTATTTTAATATTAGCTTCACTATATTTATACTTATTTTATAAAGTACTTAAGATAAGCATTAATATAGATGATTTATTTGGTAAGTATTTAGCATTTGGTTTAATCTTTGGAATAATCTTTCAAACAGCACTTAACATAGCCGTTGTAATTGGTCTTTTACCAGTTACTGGAATAACTTT
>DUUS01000055.1 GCA_012841465.1 Mollicutes bacterium | reverse complement strand
TATTTTGGTGGAAAGAAACTAGGAGCTCCCCTACTACTAAGGAGTTATTCTAAAGCAGCTAATTTATGTATAAAGTAAAAAGAATCACATAGTATTTACTAGGTGATTTTTAATGAATAATTTAATTAAGTTTTTAAAGGTAAGTGTTATCCCGATAGGTTTTGTTTTCTTATTTCCATTAGTACTAGGAGTTCTTAACTTACTAGGAGTTGAATCTTATAAAATAATGATACTTATATTTATGGGAATAATATCACTACTAAGCGGATTTATAATCGGAAAGAAAACTGATAAAAAAGGATATATAAACGGTCTTATCTTAGGTTTATCACTTTCTATATTCTTCTTTATCTTTAGCTTACTATTTAAAAATAGTTATAAAATAGATACCCTACTTTATTACTTAATTATAATTGTATTTACAACTTTTGGATCGATGATCGGAATACAAAAAAAGGAAGAAACTTAAATCTTCCTTTTTATATTGGCATAAGTACGGGACGGAAGGAATTTAAGGCATCTGCTGAACCGGTAGTAGCATTGTAATTAAAAACTCCGCCAATTGTTTTGTAAGTATAATTTCCACCTCTTCTAAAAAAAGGTGAGGTAGAATTACTTGGAAACAATGAATAATCAGCAAACCATGAACTAGAAACACCGCTACCAGAACTAGTTTCATAAATAGCATCTCCATAATTGTATTTGGCATCAACTTTATATCGGTTGATGTATACTGAAGATATTTCAGATAATTGTTCAATAGTAAAACCACTGCTCCCTAAAAAGTTATTTATATTTCCTAAAACAAACTCATTAGATCCAGAACTCATATCATAGACACCATAAATATTATAAGTAGTAGATGCTTTCACACCGTTTGGCGTATTATATTCGACGCAGGTACTTTGTCTGTTTGAATCAACACTCGGTCCCGAGCATCCAGTAATAAATTCTTTATATGCATTATTCCACACTTCACCGTCTGCTCCATATTGTGATTTTGAAAGATAAGCTACTACTCCCCATTCTATATTATTAATAAGATGACTATCTACTTCTACTTTATTCCACCCATAAATTTCAGTTTTTTCACTTAACTTTTTCGATACCTTATAAGCGGTAGAAAAATTTATGCATCTCCAAGAAGTAGAATTAGGAATTATTGCAACAGTTTTAGTTATTACGTTGTCGGTTGGTTCGCAGCTACCAGAAGTGTATCCTGATTCTAATCCTTCTGTTGCTGTTGGCTCAAACTTGGCCATCCAAAATCCGGTTTTTTCACCAACAAATTGAAAAGCTGGATGAAGAAAATAATGCATCGAAGTGTCTTTTTCATGTGGTATATAGCCAGCACTCTCAATTATAGTATTACCAACTGTCATGTTTGTTGACCCTTTTAAAAATTTAACATCAATTGTTCCAGTTTCACTAGAGTGATAACCTGATGTTATTTTATATGCATACCTTGGTATCCATACCCAGTATGAACCATCTGCTGATTTAGCATTTGCCCATCTCTTCTCATCATAGTCATACCAGTCTGGATCATCAGCTGTTGTATTTATTTCTTTGTTGTTTTCATCCCACTTTATAGGAGTCATTCCAGTGAAAAGTACCGGGTGATTTACACCTTTGTCTTCATTGTATCCAGGAAAATCATATTCTCCTTCTTTTACTTTAATGTAAGCTTTGAATATCTTTCCTTGATCTTCATCTTGTGATTTTCCAGTGTCAGGAAAATAAAGTTTTAGGTTATAAGAATGAAGCTTGTTATTAACTGGTGATTCAAATGTTCCATCTCCTAAAAAAATTTCTTGTGTTCCAGTTGCTATACCTGACTGGACGATAGATGGAGCTATAGCTCCATTGTTATCTGTATTAGTTGAAATTAATTTATATTGAAGTGCATTGTTAGTAAATGTATTTTCTTCAATTACTAAAATAATATGATAGTTCATATTATCATTTGTAGTACTTTTTCCGGTTAAGGTGAAATTTTTAGTTGCAAATGGTTCATTTGATGGAAATATATTTGGTGTGTTTATGTTTTCTCCGCCATCATAATCGATATTCATTACTCCACCACTTGCTTGTATAGTCGTTGAGGTTTCAGTTCCAGTTATATTTGCTGAAAAGTAAGCAAAAGATAAACCAGTAGAGATTAAAAGTATTGTTAAAATTAAACTTAATAACATAGTTATCTTTTGCTTTGTTTTCATTGGTTCTCCTTTGTTTATTATTATAGTTATTTTATTTGTTTTTACTATCTATTATTATAGTTACTGGTCCATCATTGGTTATATCAATTTTCATATCAGCTCCAAATATTCCTTCATAGGTTTTAATTTCTCTGTTTAGGATTTTATTAAATTCTTCGTATAAAGGTTTGGCATCATTTGATGATGCTGCATTTATATAGCTTGGTCTGTTACCATCTTTAGTGTTTGCTTGAAGAGTAAACTGACTTATTGATAGGATTTCTCCATTTATATCTATTATGCTTTTATTCATGATTCCTTTTTCATCATCAAAGATTCTTAGTTTTAAGATTTTATTTGCTAGATATTCAGCATCTTCTAGAGTGTCATCTTTTGCGATTCCGACTAGGATAACATATCCTTTATTTATCTTGTTTATTATTTTATCATTAACACTAACTGATCCTTTAGTACATCTTTGAATTATTGCTTTCATCTAATTACCTCTAGAACATATTTTAATTTTTTTAATTCTTCAATATATTCATTTAATTCTTTTTTATTTGTTACTCTTACATTTACTTCAT
>DUUS01000054.1 GCA_012841465.1 Mollicutes bacterium | reverse complement strand
TCCACCATCAAATACTGTTCCGATGCTACCAGAGATAACTTTTAGTTCAGGTATGTCATCTCCTCCAGAATACACAGCGGTAAAGTAAGCAAATGTTGCTCCTACTACCGATATCAATAATGTTGCTATGGCTATTATCGTTAATAAAACCACATTTCCTTTTCCTTCATTCATTTAGTATGTCTCCTTTACTATAATAATGATATCACTTCAATTTGATAAAATCAATAACTTTTTATACTTTAGTCACTTTTTATGAAAAATGAATTTATCTACTTATAATATGCTCAAATATTTTAAAATTATTTCTTTTTTGCTTTTTCTATATTAAAGTAAAAATTAGACCCTTTATTTTTCTTACTTTTAACTCCATATTCAAAGTTATGATCAGTTAAAATGTTTTTAACTATTGATAAACCAAGACCTGTACCAGTTACATTTCTTCTATGGGCTTTTCCTTTCTTATAGTACTTAGTCCATATTAATTGAATATCTTTTTCATCTATTCCTCTTCCAGTATCAATTATTTCAACTAAATAATCATTTTTATTTTCAGTTACATTTATTTTTACTACTAAGTCTTTTCCAGTATAATTTATCGCATTGTTTAATAAATTATAAAGTACTTGCTCTATTTTACTTTTATCTGCTTTAACCATTGCTTTAGAAGGCATATTTAAGATAAATTTATAATCTTCAGTTTCCTTAATAATATCATATTTTTTTAGAATTTCATTTATTGATTTAATTAAATCATATTCTTTTATATTTAAACTTTCACTTCCACTTTGTAATTTAGATAAATCAAGAACGTCATTTACAAGGACATTTAAACGATCAGCTTCTGATATAATTACTTTTAAATTATCTTGGATTTTACTTTTATTATCACAGTTTATATCATGAGCCATTTCAGCATACGCTTTTATCATTGTCAGTGGAGTTTTTAAATCATGAGATACATTAGCCATTAAATCTCTTCTTAAGCACTCTGTATTTTCAATTTCACTTCTAGCATAATTTAAAACATTTTTAAGTTCATTAATTTCTTCAATTCCATAATCTTCTTGATCTAGTTCAAAATCACCACTTGCCATTTTTCTTGCTTTATTGGTAATCTCTGTTATAGGTTTATTTAGCATTTTTGATACAAAGTAAGACATTATTATTGCTAGTAATATAACTACTAAAGTAATATAAATCAGTTGATTCATAAGTACACTAGTAGTACTATTAACATCTTCTAAATTAGTATTTAAATAAACAAAGACATCTTCATTTAATCTAAGACCGGATATTAAACTCTTTGCTTTATTATTTGGGTTTTCAATTGTAACAAAATATTTCTTTCCAGCTTCATTTAAAATATCTTTTTTTACATTAATTATAGATTTATTTTTACTACTTAAAATACAATCTTTATTTAAAACATTGTATCCAAAAACTTCGCCATTAATAACAAGTTCAATACAAACTTCATTATTATAAGCAATATGTTCTAATTCATCATGAAGATTACCTTCAAAGTTATTAATTTTATCTGCCATATTATTCATTAAATTAATACGGTATCTTTCATAAAATATCTTTAAAAAACCAACTTGAACAATCCATAAAAATAAAAGTATCATTACTGAAAATGATATTAAATATTTTAAAGTGATCCCACTATAATTTTGAATTTTATTCTTTGTACTCAAACTTGTACCCCACCTTTCTTACTGTTTTTATATAATCACGATATTTACCTAACTTACCTCTTAGGTATTTAATATGAGCATCGATAGTACGGTCGTCAGATTCGTAATCATAACCCCATATTTTATTAATAATTGTTTCTCTAGAAAGAGCAATATTTATATTAGTTAAAAACAAATATAACAGTTCAAACTGAGTATGAGTAAAATCAACTATCTTTCCATCAATTAAAACTTCTCTAGTTAAATTATCTATTGTAATATTACCTACAGTAATTTTATCATCATTACTTTTTCTTTTAAGAACAGCTTTAATCCTTGCCATTAGTTCTTTCGGACTAAATGGCTTAGTAACATAATCATCAATACCTAAATCAAAGCCTGATAATTTGTCGAACTCATCAGTTCTAGCTGAAAGAACAATAACAGGAACGTCACTTTCTTCCCTTATTTCTTTAATCGCACTAAAACCATCTAAATTAGGCATCATAACATCCATAATAATTAAATCATAATCATTGTCACTACATTTATTAATAGCCTCTAAACCATCTTTAGCCTCATCTGTTACATAGCCTTCAAGCAAAGCATATTCTTTAATTACATTTCTAATTAATTCTTCATCATCTACTATAAGTAATTTCATATCGCACTTCCCAATCAATATTATAACAAATTTATGAATATCAAGTGAAGTTTTAGGCTATATT
>DUUS01000053.1 GCA_012841465.1 Mollicutes bacterium | reverse complement strand
GTATCTGTACTGGCAAACTCTCCTGGTTGATTTAGTTTGTTTCTTATTTCAATATTGCTATGTCCAAATAACTTTTCATATACTTCCTTGGTTAAGTGAGCATGTCTTCTACTTACTCCAACTGGTATTTTCATTTTATATCATCTCCTAATTAAAATTATATCATATATCAGCGACTACTATTTAATATATCGATTACTTTTTTTCTGCTTGCTATTCTAGCTGGAATGAGTCCTGATAAGTAAGAAAGAGATATACTTACTAATATAATAAAAGTAATTATAGAAAAGTTAAAATCTACTATATTATTAATTGCTATCTTTTTATATACAAAGTTATTAATTACATTTTGTAGTTCAGTGACTATTTTTATTGTTAGTAAACTTGATAATAAACCTATAATTATATTTTCTGATAGAAATAGTCTTTTAATATCTTTAGAGTTTGCTCCAATTGATTTTAATATACCTATTTCACGAGTTCTTTCAATTACTGATATATAAGAGATTACTGCTATCATTATAATTGATACTATTAAAGATATAATACTAAATGCCATTAATATATAACTTACTCCTTTAACAAAGTTTTGTACTACATTAATAACGGATGATGATTCATCAATTATATTATAATCATTTAACTTTTCTTTAATTATTAATTTACTTTCATAACTATTTGGAAATATTAATACATCTGTTATTTCTTCATTAAAAGCTTCTTTATTATAAATTATTCCATAGGACTCTTTATAAAATTCATTATTACTTTTTACTAGTCCTGTTATTATAAATGTCTTGTTGTTTATTTTCACTTTTTTATTGATAATTTCATCAAATTTAATACTTTCTATATCTAAATAATTGGCTAAGGTTTGATTGATAGAATTTTTATCACTGATCATCAACATTACTTCTGTTTTATTAATAGGATAAGACCCTTTTAAAAGATTAAAAAAGTTTTTTCCAGGATTATCGATTAAATATTCATTAATGCTCTGATCTATATTTTTTATATAAGATATTCCTTCAATATTATTTTTATCTAAGTTATCTATCTTTTTAATTAAAGCTTCATCAATATTATTAGTAACTGTATAAGCATTATCAGTAATATTAATATAGTTTTCTTTATAATTATTATTATCTATATTAAATATATTATCAATAGAGATATTTTCTTTACTTATAATTAAAGGATAATTAAATAGAGTTTCTTTTTCAAATTTTTCTATTTCTTTATTAAAGCCACTTGATATTGATAATACTAATGATAAACTAATAAGACCAATACTAAAAGCAAGCATAGTTAGAAAGGTTCGCATTTTCTTAAATTTCATGTTTTTCATAGACATATTTAAAGTGCTTATATAAGACAATTTATTTCTTTTTAAATTAACTTTTAATTTAGAGTTACTAATATAAGGATCAGTGTCTTTTATTATTTTACCATCTTTTATTTTTATAATGCGTTTTGCAAACTTCTTAGCAAGACTTTCATTATGAGTTACTACAATAACAAGTTTTTCTTTTGATATTTCTTTTAATATATTCATAATGTTAAGTGAATTTTTAGAATCTACAGCTCCGGTTGGCTCATCACATAATAAAATCTTCGAATTATTTAAAAGAGTTCTGGCAATAGCGCCTCTTTGAGTTTCTCCCCCAGATAAAGTTAAAATATCATTCTTTGCTACTTTATCTATTCTCAACTTATTTAGAACTTCCTTAATATCATTATCTTTAATTTTATTTTTCTTTATTTTACTGCTTAATATTATATTATCTAATATATTTAAATAATTTATTAAATTATAAGACTGAAATATATAATCAATATAATTATTTCGATAATAATCTAATTTTTTATTATTTATTTTAATTAAATTTTCAGTACCAAAAATAATATCTCCAGAGTCTGGCTTTTCAATCGCACTAATAATATTAAGAAGAGTACTTTTTCCCGAGCCTGATTCTCCTAATATAATAACTAGTTCTTTTTCACGCAAATCTAAAGAAATATTATCAAGAACTTTTTGATTATTATAAATTTTACTTACATTTTTTAATTTTAACATAATAAAACTCCCTTACTATTATTGTTGTAAGAGAGTTTAAAATTTCCTTTTAAGAAATCAGCAAATACAATC
>DUUS01000052.1 GCA_012841465.1 Mollicutes bacterium | reverse complement strand
TTAAGTTCTGTATCTATTCTAGCGCTATAGTCAAATAATCTAGTTATCTCTTTTACATCTCCAGATGATACAAGCTGAGTAAAGCTTGTTCCTATAAGTCCAATTACTACTGCTACTACTGATGTAATAATAAATACTATAAAGATTCTGCTCATTACTTTTCCTAGTCTTTTGGTATCTTCCATCTTTATTATACTTGATGCAATTGTTAAAAAGATAAGTGGTACGATTATTATAAACATCATGTTTATAAATAAGTCTCCAAATGGTTTTAGTATTACTGCATCTTCTTTAAAGATAAAACCAATTATTCCACCAATTATTATAGCTCCTAACAATATTATAGTTTGCTTATAATTTTTAAATATTTTTTTCACTTCTAAACTTCCTTTCTGCCATAATTATATTATAAAGTTATGAAAATTACCACACTTAATAGATTTGTCTATTCCAAAACCTCATTGTTGTTATAGCTTCTAAGAAATCTCTTGAGAAGTTTTCATTAGTTTCTGGGGTTATAATTCCTTTTAATTTATTTTCTTCACTTACATTTAAATATTTAATTTCTCCTCTAGAAAGAGCTATTGGTTTATAATTAATAAAGAAACTATTAAAATATTCTTTTATTTTTAAATTAAATTCACTCATTTTAGATACTTCTCCACCTACTATATAAAGTGAATCATAAAGCTCTGGCCCTGATGTTTTAAAAGTATCAGTAACTTCTATTGTTCTTCCATCACTTCCAGTAACTACTCCTAATTTTTCACTAATAATAGAAACAAAAACATTATTTTCTTTTAATAATTCAAGAGTTCTAAATACTTCATCACTACTAAAGTTATTACCAATTAGAACTGCAACTCTTTGAGTCTCTGGATAGTGAGGAGTATTAGCACTGCTTAATGCAGGAGATTTTCTATTTTCATCAACCTGTTTTTCACTTGATCTTCTAACATTTATATTATCAGCAATAGCATCTGATAAATCTTTATCTACTTTAGCCCACATATCAACATTTCTCTCTCTTACTTCTTTATCTTTTACTTTTTGAAGATGATAAGTTAAACAATCAATTAAATCTTTTTGTTCAAAGGGTGCTAGACTAATAAAGAACATTCTTGCTTGTCTAAAGTGATCATTAAATGAATCACTTGGAAGTTCTCTAGTTATTCTTCCACTTACTTCACCTTCGTAAAACTCATAACCGCCCTTATCTGCTGGTACTGTTTCTGGAGTATTATCAGCTAAATGATTCTTACGATAATTTACTTCACTTACATCAATACGATATTTAGAATATCCATCACGATGATTTGTATCAATGTGACATAGTGGTCTATTTACTGGTATTTCATTAATATTACCAGTACCTAACCTATGATAATCAGTATCACGATAAGCAAAGGCTCTTCCTTGAAGTACAGGATCATTTGAAAATTCAATTCCAGGAACTAAAGTTGATGGATCAAAAGATGATTGTTCTTCTTCAGCAAAGAAATTATCAACAAGTTTATTTAGTTTTAATTTACCAACAATTTTAACTGGTACTATTTCTTCTGGCCAAAACTTTGTGGCATCAAGGACATCAAATTCATATTTAAATTCATCTTCCTCTCTTATTAACTGAACTCCTAAATCAAACTCTGGAAAAACTCCTTTTTTAACAGCTTCGATAATATCATTACGATGGAAATCTGGATCAAGTCCGCCAATTATATTTGCCTCATCAAGAAGTAGTGAGTGGACTCCTAATTTAGGTATCCATTTAAATCTAACAAAAGTAGATTTTTTATCTTTGTTAACAAACCTAAAAGTATTAATTGGCCAGCCTTCCATCATTCTCCAGCTTCTAGGTCTTCCTCTCATTGACATAAGCCAAAGAACCATATTAGCTGATTCAGTATTGCTTGATACATAATCCCAGAAGTGATCGTGAGCAACAGAAGCCTGGGGTACATCTGTTGTTTGATTTGGCTTTGCCGCATGAACAACATCCATAAACTTCATCGCATCATTTAAAACAAAGATTGGAAACTGAAGACCAAGCATATCATAATTACCTTGAGTTGTATAAAACTTAACCGCAAAACCTCTAATATCAACTGCAGTATCTTTAGACCCTTTACTACCTACAAAATTTGAAAACCTGGTAAAAACAGGAGTTCGTGTTCCAACATCAGTTAAAAACTTAGCAATTGTATAATCTTCAAGAGACTCTGTTAATTCAAATTCACCATAGAGACCAAAACCTCTAGCATGTACTACTTTCTCGGGTATTCTCTCTCTATTAAATCTAGACTGTTTACGATAAAAGGTAGTATCTCTAAACATTAAAGGACCTCTTCTACCTGCCCTTAAACTTTCTTGATCATTAGATACCTTAGAACCTGAATCTATTCTTTGTTCTTTACCTTCACCAGTATCTGTTCTTTTAAACTGCTCTAGTTGTTTTTGTTTTTCATTCATTTTTATCAAATCCCTTCTCAATAACTAGTATATTCTAGGGACAATAGTTTAGTTCAAAAGAAAAAGACCACGGAAGTCTTAAGATTTTTTAATTAACATTATTATTGGTGGTATTAAAATAAAATATAAAAATATAATATTATATTTAAATAAAATGTTAAATAAAGTAAGGATGATCCCTAATAATAGATAAGTTATTATTAAAGGTTTTTCTTTATATTTATATAATATATAAGAACCAGGTATATATAATATACTTGTTATTACTATAATATATTTTAAGGTTTTAAGTCCTAGTTTTCCTTTATTTAATTTATCTATTTTTTCTTGTTCTTCTTTTTTTATTTTATCTAACGCTTCTACTTTTGTTTTATTTAAATACATACTAATACCTACTTGTTCTTTAGGTATAGTTAATCTTATATTTACATTTGATTTTAGTTTTGGAAAAGATGCTATTATTCCAGAATAATTTCCTGATTCGGTAGTTAAATAGTTATATTCTCCATTTGATGGACCGTGAATCCATACATTAAAATCTTTCTCTTCTGTATTATATGGTAGTATTACTCTTATTAAAGTGTTTTCTGCTTCATAATTTAAATTAAGAAAACTATAATTAAGTTCAGCTACATCTTCATGAATAACAACTATATTAGTTATTATATATTCTATATAAAATGCTGTTAGATCATTTTCTAAAGTATCATATATTATATTTAATTTATAACCTAAATCAGTTTCTGTTTTAGTATAGTAATTTTCCTTTTCTTCTTTTATATTATATTCTTCTAAATAATCTTCTAAGTCTTCACTGAAGTTATTAAAATCTACTTCTCCATCAGTTTCAAAGACTCCTATTTTTATATTTTCTAAGCTATAGCCATTATATAAAGATAAATCTCCATAGGTTTTATTATCCCACTTTTTATCGATCATTTTATAATTAAGAGTTCTCTCTAAATTATCAATATTTCCTTTTACTATAATTAATTCTTTAACGTTTAGTGCTCCAGCTATTTCTATTTCAGCATCTATATAATGTGATACAACTTCAGCTTTTACACTTATAGGAAATATTAATAATAACATTAATATAATTATTCTTTTCATTTTTATCACCAAAACAATAATATCATTTATCTTTTTTGATGTAAAGAAGAGTAAATTAAATAAATTCCAGGTATTATTAAAAGTGTTTCAAAATGAAATAATATTTGTTTTAAATAATACCAAAAAGAATAACCTAAAGTAAATAGATTTAAATACATGATAAAAAATAAAAGAGAATAACTTACTAAATTAATACCAATTATTATTTTTAATATTTTAAACATATTAATTATATGAAAAGAAGAGCGATATAACGCATAAATACTGACATTTATACTTTTGATGCAACTTATCGGCACATTCAAATGCTCGTGGTTGCAACTTATCGGCACATTCAAGTGGTTGTGGTTGCAACTTATCGATAGATATGTGCATATAAAAAGACTGAAATTCAGTCTTTATTTAAATGATTCTTCCATTGTTTTAAGCATTTGAGCGGTATAACCATATTCATTATCATACCAAGCTACTATTTTAACCAGTCTATTAGACTCGCCATCTACTTTAGTAAGGGATCCATCTACTAAGGCTCCTGATGTTGTTCCGATTACATCACTTGATACAACTGGATCAGTAGTAAATTTTAGGACATCATTTGAGTTTTTCATCAATATTGCATTTATTTCATCACTTGATGTTTCTTTTGAAACAAGTAATGTTAAATCGATGCATGAACCATTAGGTACTGGTACTCTAAGGGCCATTCCGGATAATTTACCTTTTAACTCCGGAATAACATTACCTATTCCTTCAGCTGCTCCAGTTGATGTTGGTACTATGTTTTCAGCTGCTGCTCTTCCTCTTCTTGATTTAATTCCTTTACTATGGCTTCCATCAAGTGTTGCTTGATCATTTGTATAAGCATGGATAGTTGTCATAAAGCCTTCTTTTATCTCTAGGGCTTCATGAATTACTTTTACTACAGGAGCAAGGCAGTTTGTCGTGCATGATGCAGCACTTATTACTGTTTCATCTCCGTTTAATATATTTTCATTTACTCCATATACAATTGTTTTAACATCTTCTGATTTAGATGGAGCTGAGATAATTACTTTTTTTGCTCCTGCCTTGATATGCATTTC
>DUUS01000051.1 GCA_012841465.1 Mollicutes bacterium | reverse complement strand
TTTTATATATTTAAATATATAAATGATAAATTTATTTAAAAATATTATTAATATAGTTATAAAGGGAAAACCATTTAAAATAATATCTAAAGTTAAAATATAATATAATAATTTATCATTTAAAATAAATATACTTAAAACAATTATAAAGCTATAAAGATTAGTATTATTTAATATTAAAAAATCTATTATCATGCTCCATCCTTTATAACTGCTACATATGTTAAATTATTAAAATCAATTGTTCTTACGGTTAGATAGTTATCTAAAATATCATACTGAATCTTAATTACTTTACCAATATAATTTCCACTTATACTAAAGACTTCATCATTAATACTTATATTATTATAATTAGATACATCTTTTATAATTAAATTTAAATCTTCATCTTTAGAATAAATTTTACCTGTTTCATTATTTATTTTAACTATTAAATTAGTATCATAGGTCTTTTTTATTTCCGCTGTTTTATTATTTTTTTTAGAAATTATCCCAACTAAGCCTTCTTCATTTATAACTTCATTATTAAGATTAAAATCACCATTTGGTATGATTAAGTTACCAAAACCATAATTGTTTTTAAGAACATTAGTAATTATATAATCTTCTTTAATATTAATATTATTTTTAAAATCTAATAAAGAATTATATTCATTATATAAACGATTTATTTTATCATTTAGTACTTTTACTTCTAGAGATTCATCTTTAGAAATTAAATATGAAGCTACATTATTAAGTAAATTAAATATAGACCCTCTAAATAAAATAGCTATAATTAATAAAAATATTATTAAATAATTATCTTTCATACATTTTCCTCAAAAAAACTATAATATTCTTTTCCATTAGTAATTAAATGGTCTACTAATTTAATTCCGATTATTTCTCCACTTGTTATTAAACTATTAGTAAATTCTATATCAGCTTTAGAAGGTATTAAGATTCCGGATGGATGATTATGCATAACAATAATTCCATCCGCACATTCTTTAACTGCATAGTTAAAGATTTCTTTAGGAGATGCAACCGACGCATTAGAAGTTCCTTTATACATTATTTTATAACTTATTAATCTCTTTTTATTATCAAGGAGGATAATAAGCATTTCTTCTTGTTTTTTATCTCCGATTAAATGAGCAAAGTATTTATGAACTGTTTTAGTATTATTAATAATTGTTTTATTACCAAATTCTTTGTTTGATACTCTTTTACCTAGCTCAAGAGCAGCAAGAAGAGTTACTGCTTTGATAGACCCTACTCCATTAATACTAGTTAATTCTTTAATTGATAAATGACTTAAATCATTTATAGTTTTTATCTTACTTAAAATTTTATTACTAATTACTTTAACATTTTCACTTTTAGTTCCAGTTCTTAAAATAATAGATATTAAATCTTCATTACTTAAATTACTAGCACCATACTTAATTAATCTTTCTCTGGGTTTTTCACTAACAGGTAAATCTTTAATTCTCATTTTACTCCTCACTATATTTAGACATTATTAAATCATTTAAACTACTAAAGACGGCACTAGATGCATCAACCATGTTATCTTCATATTCTCTGATAGCCTTAGCAAACTCTTCATCTTCTATTTTTATAGTTTTAATATAATAATTAATATCATTATCGATTAAATGTTTTTCCATTTTAGATACTACTTTATCATTAGTTAGGATGCTGTAGTAGACCCTATAAACATCATCATCTTTAACTATAACCGCATTGTTATATTTTTCTTTTAACTTCTCTGCGGTTTCATAATTATTAAAAACACCTAGTTGAAAACCCTTAGCATCTCCAACTGGTTTAAAAACATTATCTAAATTAAAATCAGCATTATTAAAAAGCATATATGAAAATATCATTCCAAGTAATAATGATAATATATAGGGAACCATTCTTTTCATTTAATCACCAAATAGATTGTACTACTTAAAGTAAAGATATAATGTCAAAGTATGTCTCATTATTATAGGTTGTAATAAATATATAAATTTCCTTTAAATAAAAAAATCTCCATATATGGAGAAGTTTTCTTACTTAGGAACCATTAAGGCTTTAAATAACATATACCCTAAGAAAATACCAACAATTATAGTTACTACTGTAATTAATATAATTAATATAACTTTTACTGTTTTACTCATTATCTTTTTCTATATAATAACCGGTATTATATATTTCTCCTTCCATTTCTATTAATACTAGAGCATCTGTTTTGAGCTTTTTAAATCTAATACTATTATTAATTGGCTCATATATGTGCCCCATTCCATATTCATCCATTAAAATTATTTTATATTTATCTGCATTAAAGTAAGCAATTAATATATCATCAAATAATTCTAAGTAAATTCCATTATCACTAGCAGTTTCATACTGTTTATTAAAATCTTCTTCTTTGTAGTTATAATCATTTAAATTATCAACTAAGTAATTTATTTTACTTTGATAGTTTCCTTCGTATTTAAATGAAGATTTTTCAAAATAATCATAACTATTAATAAAGTTTAATCTTGCTTTAACAAGACCTTGATCGTATATATCTATTGTAGATTTATAAGTAATATTATCACAGTTTCTTACTTCACTGCTTAACCGATTATTTAAACTTGATTTTAAAACATATTTATCTACTTCATAATCTCCACTGTTTATACCTAGTACATTACTAGTAAAGTTATTATTATTTATATGTTCTAAAGATTTATTTGTAAGTGTATATTCATTTGATATTAAATTATAGTTAGTACTGCAGTTTTGATTTTCATTTATGTCTTCACTTAAGATTATTATATTGTTATTATTAAATTTTGCTTTAGATATTGTTTTAGTAAAATCAATATCACCATTAATAAGATAAGATGAAAATTTATCACTAAAGTCTTCACTTATTATCCAGTTTAATT
>DUUS01000050.1 GCA_012841465.1 Mollicutes bacterium | reverse complement strand
TTTGCGAGAAGAGCTGATAAAATCTTTGGTGGGTTTTTAATGAGTATGCTTCTTATTAGTTCACTACTTGGAGTAATTACATTTGTTTTCTTAAGTATCTTTAACTTCCCTTATAAAGTATTAATTGCAGTACTTGTAGGTGTTACTAATGTAATTCCATACTTTGGTCCATTTATTGGAGGCATACCAAGTGCTTTAATAATACTGCTTCAAGCGCCAAGTAAGTTTTGGCTAATAGTAGTTTACTTAATTGGTATTCAGCAAGTAGAAGGATACTACTTAGCTCCTAAGGTATCAGGTATTAAAACCGGTATTAAAAGCTTTTGGGTATTATTTGCAATCCTTACCTTTGGAAGTGCCTTTGGTCTTCCAGGAATGATACTAGGAGTTCCAGTCTTTGCACTCATTTATAGTTATGCTAAGGCTAAGTTAAATAAAACTTTGGAAGATAAGAACCTACCAACTGATAATTTAGTTTATGCTAAAATAGATCGTATTAATCTTGAAGATAAAAATGTGTTTAAGAAAAAGTCTAATTGATTTTTTCTTTTTCATTGCAATTGTTTTTTATATGCTCATTTGATATAATTTAATCTAGGTGGAAGCATGAAAAATATAATGGATTATACCTTAGATAAATTAGAAGATAAATTAATTAATATAAATGAAAAAAAGTTTAGAGCACGGCAGATTTTTAATTGGCTTTATATAAATAAAATATATGATTTTGATAAGATGAATAATTTAAGTAAAGAAACTATTAAAACTTTAAAAGATAATTTTAAAAATGATTTTATTAAAATAGAAAAAAAGCAAGAAGGAAAAGATACTTTTAAATATTTATTTAAACTTATTGATGATTCACATATTGAAACTGTATTAATGAAACATAACTATGGAAATAGTATCTGTATCTCTAGTCAAGTAGGATGTAATATGGGATGTAGTTTTTGCGAAAGTGGTAAATTAAAAAAACTTCGTAATTTAGAAGTTTATGAAATGGTTCAGCAAGTATTACTAATTGAAGAAGATTTAGATATAAGAATAAATAGTATTGTTATTATGGGAATTGGTGAGCCATTTGATAACTATGATAATGTTATGGACTTTATTAAAATTGTTAATAGTGATCATGGCTTAAAGATAGGAGCAAGACATATTACCGTATCAACGTGCGGATTAATACCAGGAATAAAAAAGTTTTCAGATGAGAACCTGCAAGTAAATCTTGCACTTAGTCTTCATGCACCAAATGATACTTTAAGAAGCACAATAATGAAAATAAACAATGCTTATAAAATAAATGATTTACTTGATGCGGTAAAAGAGTACATTAAGAAAACAAATCGCAGAGTTACCATAGAATATGTTATGCTTAGAGATATAAATGATAAAGATGAGCATGCACTAGAGCTTGCTAAGATATTAAAAGGTCTAAATGTCTATGTTAATTTAATACCTTTTAATGAAGTTGAAAATAACATTTACAAGAAAAGTAGTAAAGAAAGAGTGTTAAGGTTCTTAGATGTCTTAAAAAAACATAAAATAAATGTTACAATAAGAAGAGAGTTCGGCGGAGAAGTTGATGCAGCATGTGGTCAACTAAGAGGGAGAGTTAAATGAAATCATTTTATATAACAGATCCAGGAAGAGTAAGGGAGCACAATGAAGATTCAGTAACTATTGTTAAAAACAAGACAGATGAACATTTAATGATAGTGGCAGATGGTATGGGTGGACACCGCGCTGGCGAGGTTGCCTCATCAATGGTAGTAACTCATATCGGAAGTAGATTTTCAGACCTTAGTACCATCGGATCTAAGCTTGATGCTGTAAGCTGGCTTAATGAAAATATTAATGAAATAAATAGAAATATTATTAAATATGCTGAAGAACATGATGATTCAACTGGTCTTGGTACAACTGTAGTAATGGCACTTTTAACCAAAGAGTTTTTAATCTTTTGTAATATTGGTGATTCAAGTGGGTTTGTTTTAAAAGATGGTAAATTACACAAAATAACTAAAGACCATACTTTAGTAAATATGCTTGTTGATTCTGGTGAGTTATCTAAAGAAGATGCTCTAAATCATCCTAAGAAAAATGTTTTAATGAAAGCACTAGGATCAGCTGATAAACAAGAATTAGATATCTTTGATGTTGATACAGAGGTTGATGCATTACTGCTTTGTAGTGATGGTTTAACTAGTATGCTTACAAATGAACAAATTGAAAAAGTACTCCTTGAAGAAAACGTTAAAGTAGAGTCAAAATTAATAAAATTAATAAATAAATGCAATGCAAGAGGAGGAACAGACAATATATCGATTGCTTATTTAGTTAAAGAAGGTGGTGCTCCAAATTGATAACCAAAGGATATAAAATTAATGACCGCTATGAGGTAGTTAAAACTATTGGTGAGGGCGGAATGGCTAATGTATATCTTGCCTATGATGTTATTTTAGAACGCAAAGTTGCGGTTAAAATTCTTAGAGGAGATCTTGCAACTGATGAAAAATTTGTTAGAAGATTCCAAAGAGAAGCACTATCGGCATCTTCTTTATCACATCCTAATATTGTAGAAGTTTATGATGTTGGTGAGGATACTGGAAATTACTATATAGTAATGGAGTATATTGAAGGAAAACATTTAAAACAACTTCTTAAAAGAAGAGGAAGCCTTACCTTAAGAGAAGTAATTGATATTATGCTTCAAATAACTGATGGGATTGGAGCAGCCCATGAATCATATATAATTCACCGGGATATAAAACCACAAAATATTATGATTCTTGAAAATGGTCTTGTGAAAATTACTGATTTTGGAATTGCGATGGCTTTAAATGGAACTCAGCTTACTCAAACAAATTCAGTAATGGGATCAGTTCATTATCTTCCTCCAGAGCAAGCATCAGGAAAAGGCTCAACTATCCAAAGTGATGTTTACTCAATGGGAATATTAATGTATGAATTACTTTCAGGAACTCTTCCATATAAGGGAGATAATGCTGTTGAAATTGCTTTAAAACATTTAAAAGAACCGCTTCCAAGCTTAAGAGAGTTAGATCCAGATATTCCTCAAGCAATTGAAAATATCATTTTAAAAAGTGCAGCAAAGAATCCTCAAAATAGATATGCTGATGCAAGAGAAATGAATGAAGATTTAAAAACTTGTTTAAGCGAATCAAGAAAAGATGAAAAGGCTTACGTCTATGATTTCCAAGATGATGAAGGTGAGCCTCATAAAAAAATTGAAGAAATAAATGAAGAAGAAGGTGGAGAAGTTATTAAAAAGAAAATAACTGAAAAAGATTTGAAAAAGAAAGAAAATAAAACTTTATTAATATTAGGTGCGATATTTACTGGTCTAGTATTAATAACGACATCTATCGTACTACTGCTTCCAAAACTGACTGATGCTAAAAGTGTTGTCGTTCCTGATGTATCTGGTCTTACTTTAAAAGATGCTGAAAGTTTGCTTATAAAAAACAACTTAGTTGTTGAAGCAACAATAAGAGATATTCACAGTGATACTATTGAAGAAGGCAAAATTGTTAAAAGTGAGCCATTAGCTGGAAGAACAGTAAAAGAAGGAAAATCTATTATACTTTACCAAAGTATTGGAGAAGGTAAATATGAAGTAGAGGACTTTAAAGGAAGAAACTATATTGAAGTTCAAACAATCTTAGAACAAATTCATAAATTATTTGTTGTAGTAGTTGAAGAAGAAGTAGATGATACAACTATTTATAAAGTAGGCGAGATTATTAGGCAAGAGCCTGAAGTAGGAGAAAAACTATCAGAGGGTGACAGAGTAACTTTATATATACCAGATATGACTGCTATCTATCCTGACTTTTTAGAAGGTGACTATTCACTAACAGATATTCAAGCATTTGCTGATAAATATGGTTTAACCTTAAAAGTTGAATACCGAGAATCATCTTTATTTGAGCCAGGAACAATAATAGAGCAATCACCAAGAGCTACTACTCCAGTGATTAATGGAATGACTTTAAAAATTGTAATTTCGGAGGAAGAAAATCCTGAAGAATTCTTTGAATAATAAAAAAGGTATTATTATAAAACAAATTAGCAATCTTTATACAGTAAAGGTAGAAGATAAAGAGTATGATTCAAGAGCTAGAGGAAAGTTTTATATTGATAATGTAACTCCACTTGTTGGAGATCAAGTGATAATAGATATTAAAAATAAATATATTTTAGAAATACTTCCTAGAAAAAACTCTTTATCAAGACCAAGTATTGCTAATGTAGATGCATGTATTATTATCTCGAGTGTTAAAGAACCAAAACTTGATTTAAATTTACTTGATAAATTGCTAACTATTGTAATTAATGAAAAAGTAGAGCCAATAATTTGTTTTACTAAACTTGATTTACTTTCAGATGAGGAACTAAAAGAAATTAATTTCTTAATTGATTATTATCAAAAAATAGGTATAAAAACCTTTACTAATACTAATCTTAAGTTACTTATAAAAGCAATTAAAAATAAAGTAATTGTCCTTACTGGTCAAAGTGGAGCAGGTAAAAGTACTTTATTAAATAAACTTGATGAGTCATTTAATATAAAAACAAACAAAATAAGTAAAGCTCTAGGTAGAGGAGTACATACAACAAGACATGTTGAGTTATTTTCCTATAAAGAATCTTTAATTGCTGATACTCCTGGTTTTAGTTCTCTTGATATTAATAAACTTACAAATGAAGAGATTAAAAATACCTTTCCTGAATTTAAAGTAAACTGTCAGTTTAAAGATTGTAATCATATTAATGAAAAAAAATGTCAGGTAAAAAAAGATTTAGAAGATAATATTATTTTAAAAAGTAGATATAATAATTATTTAAAGTTTGTGAGGGAAAAATGAAAGTATCAGTTACAATAACAATGTCTAAATATGATAGAATTGAAACAATAAAAAAATTAAATGAAACAAATGCAGACTATCTTCATTTAGATGTAATGGATGGTAAATTTGTTTCTAAAATATTATATCCAATTGAGGAAGTTAAAGAATTTATCTTTTATAATAAAAAACCAATTGATATTCATTTAATGGTAGAAGATGTTAAAAAAGTAATCGATGAATTTTCTACTATAAATCCTGAAATAATAACTTTTCACTATGAAGCAGTTGATAATGTACTTGAGGTTATTAACTATATAAAATCATATAATATAAAAGCTGGCCTTTGTATTAAACCAAGTACTAAAGTAGAAGAGATAATAAAGTTTCTTCCATATCTAGATCAAGTCCTAGTAATGACAGTTGAGCCAGGACTTGGAGGTCAAAGCTTTATTCCCGAAATGATTATCAAAACAACTCATTTAAAACACTTAAGAGAAAAACATAATTATAATTACTTAATAGCAGTTGATGGAGGTATCAATGAAGAGACCAAAGATTATGTAAGTGATGCTGATGTACTCTCAAGCGGATCATTTGTCTGCATGAGTGATGACTTTCAAAAACAAATAGACAAATTAAAAACTCAGAAATAAATCTGAGTTTTTTAAATCTTACGATATAAACCAATTGCTTTTCCTAAAATTGAAACTTCAGTTAAAATTATCGGCTCCATTGAATCATTTTCAGGTTGCAGTCTAACATGATCTTTTTCTTTATAAAATGTTTTTAAAGTAACTTCATTTTCTTCGTTCATAGCAACTACTATTTCACCATCACGAGCAACTTTTTGTTTTTGTACAATAACAACATCTCCATCAAATATACCCGCATTAATCATACTATCACCCGATACCTTTAAAGTAAAGATAGACTCTTTACTAGGTATTAAATTAGCAGGTAAAGTAAAAAACTCATCAGGATTTTCAATAGCTTCAATTGGACTACCTGCAGTAACTTTTCCAAGTAGAGGAACTTTTACTATCTCTTCATCTACTGGAGCAAATTCATTTTCACCAACAACTTCGATTGTTCTAAATTTAGAAGCAGTCTTTTTTATTGCTCCCTTAAGTTCAAGTTGAGTTAAATGAGCGTGTACAGTAGCTGGGCTACTTAGTCCAAGTCCAGCACCTATCTCTCTTACTGATGGAGGATAGCCATGCTCAACAATAAATTTTTTGACAAAGGTAAGCACTTCTTCTTGCTTTTTTGTTATGTTAGGTTTCATATATATCATCTCCTAAAAAAATATTAACATAAAATTTGTGTAAAGTCAAACAATTGTTCCTTTAACCCTTGACATGTACAATTGTTCGTTGTATACTTGATTCATAAGTAGAAGGGAGTGGAAATATGTTAGCAAGAATTTATGAGTATAGAGGTGTGATATTATTCTATCTCCTTTTTCTCCTTATTATATTTTCAGTTAGTTACCGTAACAAAGTTATGGATTTAAATACTAAGATTGATAATTATATTGAAACAGCTTCCTAGGGCTGTTTTTTTAAAAATTTTAGTATATAATTAAAGAGAGGTGTAAAAAAATGAAAAAAGGAAAAGTTAAAAGTATTATTGCTACTATTATTTTTGCTCTTATTTATTATTATGTAATGCTACCACCACTAAATATATCTTCACCATTTTTTTGGTTTAGTTTATTTTTTGTAGTATCAATTTATGTAGTAATAAGTGGAGTAGGAAATTTAGCAAACTTAGGTCGTTTTGATCAAAAAGGAGTGTTTCATCGAAATCCTCATTATAAAACTGATCAAAGTTTAAAAGTTATTTTAAAAGTATTTGCATTTATATTTCTAGGAATCTTCATAGTAAACACGGCATCATCAGCAATGTTTAATTCTAAAGCATATGCAAACCGAATTAGTATTATTGAAGATGCTAACTTTATTGAAGATGTTCTGCCAGTTGATTTTGATAAAGTCGCTCTTCTTGATAAAGATTCATCAAGAAAACTAGGAGATAGAGTTATGGGGCAGCTACCAGAGTTAGTATCTCAGTTTAATGTATCTAATTTATATACTCAAAATAACTATAATGAAAACATTGAAAGAGTAACCCCACTTGAATATGCTGATATATTTAAATACTTTGCTAACCGTAAAGATGGAATTACTGGTTATATTAAAGTTAACTCAGTTACTGGAGAATCAACACTTCAGAGAACTGATAAAGGTCTTAAATATATGAGAAGTGCATATTTTAATGATAATTTAAGAAGAAAATTAAGATTTGATTATCCAACTTTAATATTTGGTGAGAAAACCTTCGAAATTGATGATAATAATAATCCTTACTGGATAGTACCTGTTCTTAAATATAAAGGAGTAGGTTTAAGAAAAGAAGTAAGTGATGTAATTATATTTAATCCAGTTGATGGTAAAAGTACTAAATATAAAGTGGAAGATGTCCCATCATGGGTAGATCATGTTTACTCATCAGAATTAATAATTGAGCAAGTAAATGACTGGGGAAGATATAAAAATGGTTTTATAAATTCAGTCTTTGGTCAAAAGGGAGTAGTTGCTACAACAGAAGGATATAACTACTTAATTAAAGATGAAGATGTCTATATGACAACAGGTATTACCTCAGCTGTAAGTGATGAGTCAAATGTTGGATTTATTCTAACCAACTTAAGGACTAAAGAAACTAAGTTTTATGAAGTACCAGGTGCTGAAGAATACTCAGCTATGGACTCAGCAATGGGACAGGTTCAACAAATGGATTATAAAGCAACCTTTCCTATACTTATTAATTTAAATAATAAACCAACTTATATAATATCTCTAAAAGATGCTGCTGGACTTGTAAAAATGTATGCCTTTGTAGATCTTGTAGATTATCAAAAGGTAACAGTAACTGATTCATCTAAAGGAATTGAAGTTGCTGCTAGAAATTACCTAGGTAGTGATGTTGATCAAACTAGAGAAAGTTTAGAAAAAATCATTGAAATTAAATCAATTAATAATTATATAATCGATGGAAATACTTATCTTTATATAATAGATACTAATAATGATAAATATAAAGTTAACTTAAAAGTAAATGAAAACATACTTCCATTTATTAAAGTAAGAGATCAATTATCAATTGTTTATTATAAAGATGAGATAAATGAAATAATAAGTATTAACTAAGGAACAATGAAAAAAATAAAGAAGATATGTTAAGTTGGAGAAGGCTAAGCGTAAGAGAGTGTGCTAGATTACAAAGTTTTCCTGATAACTTTGTATTTCCTACTAGCTTATAGACAAATAGGTAATGCTGTACCTCCAGTAATGGCCTGGCATATTTCTAGAGCTTTATATCTTACATTAGAAAAAGTGCTTTTTTAGCACTTTTATTCATTAGACTTAATAATGTCATTTACTATCATTTCAGTTAAATGAGGATTCCTTATTAGTATAGGTCCTAGTAAATATGTTGAAATAAAATTATTCTCTCTGTATCCTTCATTAGTTGAATTAATATTATTACCATGACCTTTTATGACTTTAAATAAATGATTATCTTTTTGCTTAATTATCGTTCCTCTATTTTGAAAACCAATAATATTACCTACTTCTTTTAAGTTCATTAATGATTCTCCAACTATCTGATTACTTTCCTCCGAGTAATAATCAAAAATATTTAAAGCTTCTATTTTTTCTTTATTTAATTCAAAATATTTTCCAAATAAAATTCTTGAATTACCAGTAGATAAAAGATAAGTGTTGTTTTTGATTATCTTTTTTATTTGTTCTTTTTCTTTTATTAAATCATTTAAAGCAATAATTAAATTTTCTTTACTACCACTACCTATATAGATAAAATCATATTTATCTAAGTCTTTTTTATCATCAACAGTAAGAAGATCCACTTCGGTTTTAATATCTTTTTTATTAAAAGCATTTACTAAAGCGGTAATGTTTGCGTGTTCTCCATATAAATTTAATAAATCATAATATAGATGTGCTATTTTAACTTTCATTATTATCACCTTTTCTAATATTATTAAAAAACTTTGTTAAAGAATAAGTCATTTCGATCATATTTTCACAAACTGTTACAAAAATAGCTCCAGAGCTGTTTTCTTTAATTAAGTTTGTAAGATTACTTTCATCATCAACAAGGATTATTTTATTATAATTAATATTATTATTAAGTAAACAATTTTTTAAGTCAAATCTAAATTTACCAACAATAAAGATTTTATCAATGCTTTCCATATCAAGCTCGGTATAATCAATATCATATAACCAAGATAAGTCATTATGAACATGTCTTTTTGATACATGGTCAAAACCAAGTATTAAAGTTTTTGTTTCCTTATAAGAATTTATAGTGTGAAGTCCAAGTAGATGACTAATGTTATTTTCATTTTTAGATTCAACTAAGTAAACATCGCGGTTATCTAATTTTAAAGATTTTTCTTGACTTTCTTTATAATCAATAACTATTTCTTCATCATTTAATCCAAGTACTAAAGCAGCAGTATAAGCCGATAGGGTATTATAAGCATCAAAAATAACATTTCCAGGTATTTTTACTTTTTTATTATTTATTTTAATTTCTTTTTTATCAAGGTCTATATTAGTTCCTAGAACATCAATGCATCTTTTATAGTTACAGTTATTACATTGATAACTTCCTAGGTGTCCATAGTAATAATAACTATATATTAATTTTTTACTACATACTGGGCAGTAAGCTCCATCAAGAGATTTATATGATTGTTTATCTATTGAATATTTTGATTTATCTAATCCAAAGGTTGTTATTTTACCACTGTGTTTTAAGGTGAATCTATTTACCAGTACATCATCACTATTAATAATAATATGGGTTCTCTCATCTACTGAATTTATTATTTTATTTAAAATATTTTCTGGAGTATAATTTCTAGGAGGTTGATCTCTAGTTATATTAGTTAATACTAAATGAGTTAGCATTCCTTTTTTAAAAGTTTTGCTTAAATAAGCTTCATCTAGTTCTAGTAGCAATATATCTCCTTTTATTTTTTTACTTATTATTGAAGTATTATTTAATATTAAAGTTGTAATTGCATTTTTAACATTGCTTCCTGATTTATTCCAGACTACTTTTTTTCCATTTTGTTTTAATATATTAGCAAGTATTTTAGTTGATGATCCCTTACCAGAGCTACCCGTAATACCAATAACAACACTTGGATATTTTACTTTTTCTAAAATGTTTTTATCAAATGGTAAAATAATACTTGCTGGAAATACACTAGCATTTTTCCCCATTAGTTTTAAAACATTAGTTATTAATTTATTTAATATAATTAAAAATCTTACTTTCATAAAGCACCTCACGTTTAAATTATATCATAGATTACTACTTTTTGATTATTCTTATTTTGAACATTTTTATTTGAAATAACCAGCTATCTATAGTATACTTTAATAAGTAAAATAAGAGGAAAGTATATGAGAGAAATTATTAGTAGTATTGATGTTGGTGGAAATAAGATAAAACTTGTAGTTGGTGAATTCTATGAAAATGAATTTAACATTTTATGTGCAGTAGAAGAGCCAACTAGAGGTTTTATTGATCATGAAATTACTAATGAAAATGAACTTATTAAAGCAATTAAAAGAGTTTTAAATAAAGCATCTTTAAAACTAAATTTTAAAATAAAAAAAGTAATTGTTAATATTCCTACATCTTATAATAACTTTGTTATAAGTGAGGCTACTGAAAAAATAGATAATGAAGAATCTAAAGTAACTAGTAAATGTATTTTAAAAGTAATTCAAAACACTACTAAAAATCAAATAAATATAAATGAAGAATTAATAGCAGCAATACCTGTTTATTTTAGAGTTGCTGATGAAGAAACTAAAGAACCATTTAATAAAAGAGGAAAAAGCATATTAGCTAAAACAGTATTAGTTACAGGCTCTAAAATTGAAGTTTATAGTTTAATAGGTGCATTAGAAAAATGTGGTCTTGAAGTAATTGATATAGCGTCTCCTGGTCTTGTTGATTATTATAATTTTAAAAATGAATCACTGGATAAAGATGTAGGTATAATCGTAAATATTGGTCATTATAAAACTCATGTAAGTGTTATTAATAAAGGAATTTATATTAATAATGATGTAATACCAGTAGGTGGAGCTAATATAGATAATGATATTGCTTTTATGTATAAATTAAGAAGAGGCGATGCTAAATATTTAAAAGAAAATTTAGCCCTTGCTCATACAAGAAGAGCAAATCCTAAAGAAACTAAAGAAATCCTTAATAAAGAAGGAGAAACACTAGTAATAAATCAATATGAATTATCAGAAATAGTAGCTAGTAGAGTTACAGAAATGCTTAAATTGATTAAAACTTCAATTAACCACTTAACAAAAAAGGAAATTAGTTATATAATCATTACAGGAGGCTTAAGTGAATTAAAAGATTTTAATATTGCTGTTAGTACATTATTTGGAGAAACTGCTCAAATAGGAAGAATAAACAATCTTGGAGCTAGAGATAATAAATATAGTACAGGGGTAGGAATGATAAAATATTTTAAAAGTAAGCTAATATTAAGACATAGAGAATATCAATCAGTAAGTGATGAAAATATTGAAGCAATGCTAGAAAGTGCAACTAAATCAAAAATTGTTGCCAGTGATTCAATATTAGGAAAAGTATTTGGATATTTTTTTGATAGTTAGGAGAGAATAAGTAAATGTTTGGATTAGAAATGGATCAAATAGCAAAAATTAAAGTAATTGGTGTAGGTGGTGGCGGATGTAATGCTGTTAACCGAATGATTGAATCAGGAGTTAAAGGTGTTGACTTTATTGTTGCCAATACTGATCTTCAAGTATTAAATGCATCAAAAGCTGAAAACAAGATCCAAATGGGAGAAAATATGACTGGTGGTTTAGGAGCCGGTGCAAATCCCGAAATAGGAAGAGAAGCAGCTGTTGAAAGTAAAGAAGAAATCAAACAAGCTCTAGAAGGAGCGGATATGATTTTTGTTACCTGTGGAATGGGTGGAGGAACAGGAACTGGAGCATCTCCAGTAATCGCAGAAATTGCTCAAGAACTAGGAGCACTTACTGTAGGTATTGTTACTAAACCATTTAGATTTGAAGGTAAAAAAAGAACTGAACAAGCAGTTATCGGTATTGATGAATTAAAAAAACATGTAGATACATTAATCGTAATACCAAATGATCGTTTAAGAGATATTATTGATAAATCAACGCCTATGCTTGAAGCATTTAGAGAAGTAGATAATGTTCTTCATAGAGGAGTACAATCAATAAGTGATTTAATCGCTGTATCAGGTCTTGTTAACTTAGACTTTGCCGATGTTAAAGCAGTAATGGAAAAACGAGGAAATGCTCTTATCGGAATTGGTCTTGGCGTAGGTGAAAACAGAGCAATCGAAGCTGCTAAACAAGCAGTAGCATCACCACTACTTGAAACAAGTATTGATGGAGCTAGCGATGCAATTATAAACGTAACTGGTGGAACAAACCTAACACTATTTGAAGCAGAAGATGCAGCTGAAGTAGTAAGACAATCAGCAAACACAGATATTAATATAATATTTGGTGCTGTAATAAATGAAAACTTAAATGACGAAGTAATCGTAACAGTAATTGCAACTGGTTTTGAAGATGGTAATCTAACAACACCAGATTTAGAAGAAAGACCAAGCAGAATTATCGATGATGAAACCGACTTTGATATACCACCATTTTTAAGAGATAGAGATGAAATATAGGATAGCAATATCCTTTTTTTATTCTATAAAAAAAGAAAAGTTTATTTTCTTTCATACTTTTCTTTTAATTTTTCTATTTCTGCCTCAGGAGTAGTTTGACCATAGAAGCATTTCCTTAAATTATCTTTAAGTGATTTAGTTAAAGGCATTCCTTCTAACTTCATTGTACTATCAATTTCCATAATTTTCTTTTCAATTTCTACATCAAACACATTTTTCTTCAATTTAATTATCCACTTTATAATTACTATTATACTAAAATTATTAACCTAAAACAAAAAACTTAATTTTTTTAACATTACTATTAATATCCACTGGACTATCATTTGCTTATTTTAGTATAAAATTCTCTGGTATAGAAAGTGATACCACAATAAATGCATCAGGTGGAATAATGCATATAGCATATGCTAGTGGACCTAATATAAATGCACCAAACATAGAGCCATCTAATAATCCCTTTGGCACTAAAACATTTACAGTAACGGGAAGAACATCACTAGATGATATGAAGTATCATATTGTTTTAGTAGTTGAAGAAAATACCTTTACTGATGATGCCATTCAATATAAATTAATATCAGAGAATACAGATGAGAACGGAACGGTACAACCATCATCAGATAAACTCACAGGAATAAAAACTGGAGAGCACGAGATTGAAATCGGAAATGGTTCCTTTGAATCACCTACTAATGGATATAAAGTTCATACTTATAATCTAGAATTATATTTTCCAGATACAGGAGAACCTCAAAATGAAAATCAAGGTAAAACAATTAATGCTTATGTCCAGATAAGAGAAGGTAATGTTAATATATTAACTTTAGCAACAGATAGTGATTTTGAGTGGGTAACTAATTCAAATGGTTATGAAGTTACAAATGAAGTTGAAAATGGATATTATAAATATGTAGGAGATTCTAAAGCAGTAATAATACCTGATGAAATAAATGGTAATCTAATGACTAGTTATTATTATATGTTTAGAGAGTCTGATGTAGAAAAAGTGGTTTCGACTAATCCAAATGTAACAAGCATGAACAATATGTTTTATGGTAGCCAAGCCACTAGTTTAGATTTAAGTAGTTTTGATACCTCAAGTGTAACAAACATGATGAATATGTTTTATAATTGTGTTGCAGATCCCCGCTATGCTCGTACTCAAGCTGATGCTGATAAGTTTAATTCAACATCTG
>DUUS01000008.1 GCA_012841465.1 Mollicutes bacterium | reverse complement strand
TTTTCTTTTCTTTCATAAGATACAACCCTTCTTATCTTAAATAATTATATCATAACTTTTAATCTTATTAAACAATTAATGAAAAACACATATAATAATTATAGGTGATAACCATGAATTATCAAAGTGGATTAAATTTTTCTAAATTCCTAAGTGGCGTTTCTAAAACTCTTGGAGTTGCTAATCAAGTAATACCAATTTATGAGCAAACTAAACCACTTTTTAGTAATGTTAGAAAAGCATATAATTTAATTAAAATAAATAATAATCTTCCTAGAAATAAAGTAGAGACAAAGGAAGAAAATTTAATACCAGAACCAAAAAGAACTATTACAAAGAAAGATAATAGTCCTCAGTTTTTTATATAATACTTAAGTAAATTTAAAAATTCTCTTTTTCTTAAATCAAGAGTCTTTTCATCTCTTGATTCAAATCTTAAAGTAATTTGAGGACTTGTATTACTTCCTCTAATAAGAGAAAAACCATCTTCATACTCTACTCTAACTCCATCAATAGTAGTAACATCTTTATATTTACTTATTGCATAATCTTTAATTTTATTTACAATTTCCCACTTTAAATTATCATCAACTTCGATTCTAATCTCTGGAGTATTAAAATACTTGGGAATATGCTCATATAACTGTGAGCATTTTTTTTCTTTTGTTCCTAGGATATTAAGAAGTCTAATCCCTGCATAAATACCGTCATCATAACCATCAAAATCATCTAAAAAGAAGACATGACCAGAATATTCTCCTCCTAATAAGACTGGAGTTTTACTAACCATAGTTTCAATATAAGCTGAGCCATTTTTAAGCATTAAAGGCTCTCCTTTTAATCTTTTAATTTCTTTTTCAAGTGCTTTAGAGCATTTAACATCAATAATAATTTTTTTATTATCATTATTAGGTATTATAACACCTGCAAAAATGCCAAGTAAAATATCAGTCGCAACCATATTACCTTTTTCATCTAGTACTCCAACCCGGTCACCATCACCATCAAAGGCAAGACCAACATCGGCACCAAGCTCAAGTACTTTTTCTTTTAACCATACTAAATTTTCCTCATCATTAGGATCAGGATTATGAACCGGAAAAGTGCCATCACTCTTGCTATGAAGATAAGTTACATCTATATTTAAGTTATCAAATATATCTTTAATAAATATTGAAGGAGTTCCATTTCCAGTATCAATTACTACTTTTAATTTGTTATCTATTTTGGCTTTAGAAATAAGCATTTTAATATATTCTTTTTTTAAGTCTTTATGTTTTAAATTTCCTTTTCCAGTAATAAATTCACCTTTTTTTAAAAGGTCATAAAAATACTGAAGTTCATTTTGTTCTAAATGAAGATAATCTTCTCCAAATATTTTAAAACCATTATCATAACTAGCATTATGACTTGCTGTTATCATTATTCCATATGGTATTTTTAACTCTCTTCCTGAGAAATTTAAAACCGGTGTAGTAGATATTCCAATATCAACGACATTTATTCCAGTTGATAGTAATCCTTTAATTAAAGATTCATGGAGGCTTTTTCCACTTACTCTATTATCATGACCAACTATAACTTTGGTTTGTTTTTTTGAAAGAGCGTAAGTTCCGAAGGCTTTACCTATTCTTAAAGCTAGATTTTCATTTATTTGATTTGGATATCTTCCTCTTATATCATTTTCTCTTAGTACATTTAAGTCCACTTAAACATCACCTATTCTATAGTAATTATAGCAAATAAACGAAAGTAAAAGTTTTATTTACTACAAATATTTTTTAGTTTACATTAATTATCATTAATTATTAGTGATTTTGATTCTTTCATAGCTTCTGGAAGAGCAATATCAACATACTCAAGTAAAGTTGGAGCAACATTTGTTAAGTCTCCCTTACTTTTTAATTTTATTGATTTATCCATTAATATAAATGGAACTGGTGAACTTGAGTGAGTTGTTACGGGATTGTTATTTTCATCTAACATATAATCAGCATTACCATGATCAGCAAGTATTATTACTTTATAGAAATTATCTTCGGCATTAGTAATTAGTCTTTCTAGTTCTTTATCTAGTCCTTCTAGTGCTTCTACTGTTTTATCAAAGTTACCAGTGTGTCCTACCATATCAGGATTTGGATAGTTCATTAAAATAAAGTCATAGTCTTTTTCTAAACATTTTATCGCCTGATCTGTTACTTGTGGTGCACTCATTAAAGGCATTTGATCATAAGTTGGTACTTTAGGACTAGGTATTAAGAAGTTGTCGGTTCCTCTAAATTTATCACTTTTTTCTGAATTAAAAAATTTAGTTACGTGAGAGTATTTTTCAGTTTCGGATATTCTTGCTTGGGTTAGTCCTAAATCTGAGAAGTACTCACCAATTGGATATAACTCTTCTTCAGTAAATTTAAATAATGATGTAGCATTTGGAATAGATTCTTCTTCAAATAGAGTAAATAGTTTAAAGTTATTTAAACTTCTTGTTTTAAATGCATTAAATGACGGATCATTAATCGCATTTAATATTTGTCTTGATCTATCTTGTCTGAAATTAAGCCATAGTAAACAGTCTGAATCTTTTATTTTTACATCATCTTCAAGTAGAAGTGGTGGTAGGAATTCATCAGTTACTTCTTTTGAGTAGCAATGCTCAATTGCTTTATCTAAATTAAGAACTTTAAGTCCACCGCTACCCACTACCATGTCATAGTAGTATTTAGTACGGTCATATTTTTTATCACGGTCCATCGCATAATATCTTCCACATATTGATGCAAGTAGTCCTAGTTTATTTTCTTTAAAAGTCTTCTGTAATCTATCTAAGTGTGTTTTTGATACATTTACTGCAGTATCTCTTCCATC
>DUUS01000049.1 GCA_012841465.1 Mollicutes bacterium | reverse complement strand
TAGTATGTACTTCTACCTCTAACCTTTTCTTTAATTATTGGATTGTTGCATTCTAAACATAATTCATTTTCTTTTAAATGAACTTTTAAGTGTTTTTGATAATTACCTGTAACTCCTAAGCTTGATGTGTAGCTTTTAATAGTAGTACCTTTTTCTATTATTGCATTGTTTAATATTTTTATTGATGATTCAATTATTTTACTTGCTTCTTTTTTAGTTATTTTATTTCCTGGTTTTAATGGATTTATTTTTGCATCATACAATACTTCATTAGCATATATGTTACCTAATCCATTAATTATAGTTTGATCAAGCAGTAGTGCCTTTATTGGTATTATGCTTTTATTTATTTTTTTATAAAAGTCATTTATATTTATATTAAAAGGCTCTGGTGCTAGTTTAGATATACTTTTATTTAAATTTAAATCTTCTTTTAAAATAAGCTGCATTCTTCCGAATTTTCTTGTATCATGATATCTTACTGATAGTTTATTATTAAAGATAAATATTATATGTTCGTGTTTATTTAAATTTTCATTTATTTCCTTAATAAAGTATTTTCCTTCCATTCTTAAATGACTTATTAAAATATATTTATCAAAATGAAAGAGAAGATATTTACCTATAGTAGTAATATCTTTTAAAGTTTTACCTATTAATAAATTAATATCTAAACTATCTTTTGAAATGATCTTAGAATAAATTATCTTTACATCAGTTATTTTTTTATTTATTAATTCTTTTTTTAAAACTGATGCGACAGTTCTTACTTCAGGAAGCTCTGGCATACTTAAGCCTCATACCAGTTTGTGCCAGTATCTATATCTACTTTAAGTGGAGCTTTTAAAGTCACTACTTTTTCCATAGTTTCTTTTACTAAAGATTTTACTTTATCTAGTTCTTCTTCTTTAACATCAAAGATAAGTTCGTCATGAACTTGAAGAATCATTTTACTTTCTAAGTTTTCTTCTTCAAATAATTTGTCTATCTTAACCATTGCCATTTTAATAATATCAGCAGCAGTTCCTTGTATTGGTGTATTAAGAGCGATCCTTTCACCTGCACTTCTTACCATATAGTTTTTATTATTAAGTTCATCTATTACTCTCTTGCGGTTATATAAGGTTTTAACATATCCATATTCATTTGCTTCTTTAATTATATCATCCATATATTTTTTAACACCAGGATATATTTCTAAATATTTATCAATTAATTTTTTTGCTTCACTTGGGTTTAAATTTAAATTTTCACCTAAACCAAAACCACTTATTCCATAAACAATACCAAATATAACAGCTTTAGCACTTCTTCTCATATCTTTAGTTACCGCTTCTCTTGATACTTCAAAGATATCACTAGCAACTTTAGTATGAATGTCTTCACCATGAGTAAAGGCGTCTATTAAATCTTTTGACTCACTTATATGAGCTAGTACTCTCAGTTCAATTTGAGAGTAATCAGCGGTTAAAAACATATCAAAAGATGGGACAAAGGCTTTTCTTACCTTTCTTCCGATTTCATCTCTTGTTGGTATGTTTTGAAGATTAGGCTCGATACTTGAAAGACGTCCTGTTCTAGTTAAAGTTTGTTTATATATAGTATGGATTTTTCCATCTTCCATTATATTATTTTTCATACCGTCTAAGTAAGTACCTTTTAATTTAGTAAGATTACGGTAGTCTAAAATATGACTTATAATTGGATGATCATCAAGTAGCTTTTCTAAAGTTGCGGCATCGGTTGAATAGTTTTTCTTAGCTGTTTTTCGCTTTGGAGTTAGACCTAAACGCTCAAAAAGTATTTCACCTAGTTGTTTCGGACTACTTATATTAAATTCTACTCCAGCAAAGTTATAGATAGTTTTTGAAACATTATCTATTTTTATTTGAACTTCTTCTGCCATTTCAGAAAGTACCTCTTTACTACATTTAACTCCAGCCATTTCCATTTTAGCAAGAACAGTTATTAGAGGCATTTCAACTTCATCAAATAATTTATACATTTTTTCCATTTTAAGTTCTTTGATAAACTTTTCTCTTGATTCATAAATATATTTTGTTTTTAAGACAACCGCTTTTTTTAGGCTCTCTTCATCTTTAATAGCTTCTTCATAAAAAGGAACATCAAAGCCTTCACTAGTCATTAAGTAAGCTAGGTCATCTTTTAATTGATAATTAAGTAAATAAGTAGCAACCATACTATCATAAATAGTATTTGTATTTAAATCATTTAATAGAATTATATTTTTCTTTAAATCAAAGGTATACTTCTTAGTATCCTTATAAAATTCCATTACTTCCTTAATAAGTTCTTTTTTAATAAAATATGATTTCTTACCATCATAAATCCCCATACCTAAGATATTTCCAGTATGGTAGTTAGCATGATCACTCTCTATATAATAAGAAATATAATCTGACTTTTCTAAAGAAGAGATATCATCTAATACTTCATATTCTTCATCTAACTCTATTTTAGTTGTTTTAATATTTTTCATAAGTGAATAAAACTCAAGTTCTTTATATAACTCTTCTAGTAATTCATTTTCTCCCAAGTATTTCATATCTTCAAGTTTAACATCATCACCTAGAGGTACTTCTCTAAATATAGTACACATTTCTTTACTAAAGAAAGCATCTTTTCTTCCATCGATTAATCTTTGTTTTACTGCTCCTTTAATATTTTCAATATTAGCATAGATTTGTTCTAAAGAACCATGCTCTCTAAGTAACTTAAGAGCAGTTTTCTCACCTATTCCTTTAACACCAGGTATATTATCTGAAGCATCTCCAGATAAGGCTTTTAAATCGATTATTTTAATTGGATCAAGGCCATATTCTTCTCTAAAGGTTTCTTCATTCATTCTTACGTGACCTTTTTGTTTTAATAATTTAACATCCGTCTCGTGAGATATTAATTGAAGCAGGTCTTTATCTGATGAAACAATTGTTGAATCAAACTCTGGGTCTTTTTCAGTCATTAATGTAATGGTACCGATTATATCATCAGCTTCATAGTTCTCTACTTCATAATATTTTATTCCCATTCCATCAAGAATTTTTCTTGCAATTGGCATTTGGTTTTTTAAATCATCGGGAGTTTCTTTTCTTCCTGCTTTATAATCTTCATACATATCATGTCTAAAGTTTTTACCTATGTCAAAAGCAACGGCCATATATTCTGGTTTTTCTTCTTCAACTATTTTATTTATCATTGTAGTAAAACCATAAAGAGCATTTGTTACTACACCTTTACTGTTTTTCATAAGTCTTCCTGAATATAATGTTGCATAGTATGATCTAAACATTAAATTATTTCCATCTACTAATATTAATTTTTTCATTTTTTACACCTTCTAAATCTATTATAATACATTTA
>DUUS01000048.1 GCA_012841465.1 Mollicutes bacterium | reverse complement strand
TTTTTGATTATCATTTCCTTCTTTAAGAAGTGGGTAATATTTTTCAAAAATATGTTCACTCATATCATTTTCAATTAAAAGAGTTTGAAAATTATGATTTCCTTCAATTAAACAAGTTTCAATTATATTAGTTATTGTATTTAAGTGTTTATTTTGAATTTGTTGTTGTTTAACTTTAATAGCAAAATCTCTTCGATTATTAGTAATATCTTCTCTTCTTCCTTCTAAAACAGTTGAGATTTTTTTTAATTTTGCTATTTCTCTTGGCTCGATAAAACCACCATTAATAGCTCTCTCTGTTTGTTTTAAAAGTTCAGTTACATTATAACTAGTTTCAGTTGCATACTTAATTAAATCTCTTACCTTTTTTAATTTTAAAAGCTGACTAATTAAATTAGTATCATAAAGCATACTAGGCTCTTCTATTTCTGGTTTTACTTTAGCTGATCTAGCACCAGCAATAATTTGAAGTTCTTTTAAGATACTATCATAAATTTCCAGTTCTTTTTGTGTTGGTTTTGGACTTACTGTTCTTTTTCTATATTGCGATAAATAACTTCTTACAGTTGAGACTGTTATTTGATATTTATCAGCAACCTCTGCATATACAGATTGATCTCCATTTCTTTCTAAATATAGTTTAAAAAGTTCTTTTCCGATTAATGTTTTGTCTGTTAATTTCATTTTTTACTCCTATTCATTTTCCTTAAATCCAAGTTCTTGTAAATATTTTTCTTTGTCACGCCATTTTTTAATAGTTTTAACAAAGAGTTCTAAATATACTTTTTTACCAAGTAGTTTTTCAATATCTTTTCTAGCAAGGATACCAATATTTTTAAGCATTGAGCCTTGCTTACCTATAATAATTTTCTTTAGAGAATCTCTATCGATTATTATATCTACATTTATTTCAATTACATCTCTTTTTTCTTGATAATAAGATGTAACACAAGTTATTGAGTGAGGTACTTCATCGGTTGTTAGATTAAGTATCTTTTCTCTAACAAGCTCCCCTACCATAAATAAAGTACTTGCATTAGTTATAGTTCCATCATCATAATAAATTATTTCATCTGTTAAGTAATTTTTAGAAATTTTTATTAATCTTTCAATATTATCTTCATCTTTAGCACTTACTGGGATTATTTCTGTAAATTTATATAAATCTTTATATTCTCTAATCGCTTCTATAATTCCATTTTCATCAAGTTTATCGATTTTATTAAGAACTAGAATAACAGGTATATCAATATTTTTAAGCGTAGTAGTAATAAATTTATCACCAGCTCCAAGTTTTTCAGTAGCATCAACGACAAACAATATTAAATCTGATTCATTTAAACTACTATAACTTTGACGATTTAAATATTTTCCTAGTTTGTTTTTAGGTTTATGAATACCAGGAGTATCTACAAATACTATTTGAGAGTCTTCATCATTATAAACCCCCTGGACAGTATTTCTTGTTGTTCCCGCTACATTACTTATAATTGCTACTTTATGTCCTAATATTGTATTTAAAAGGGTACTTTTACCTGTATTAGGTCTTCCAATTATACTTACAAAACCACTTTTCATTAAACATCCCTTCCTAATATATATTAAATAATAAATTACCAACCTTCATTACCCTGTGGTTACGATTTCTATCATATAACCAAACGGCCGCATCAGGCTCCATAAACTCTATTATAACATCTTTATTTATATATTTTAAATCATTTATATTATTTGACCCTACCATTATGTAAATCTTTTCAATATCACCATATTTATAACCAGCAGCTACTGCTCTTGCAATTGCTGCTTGCTCAGCATAAATCGCATCTCTAAAAATTTGATTTTTAACAGTTACCCCACCAAAGGTTTTTCCATCTTTAGTAACAACTATACTACTAAAGCATAAATGGTCATGTTCAGCATATGAATTACTAAGCAGTCTCTCTAGTTCATTAATCATTTTTAACTTCCTCCAAATCAAAAGGATATGGACATAAATCGCTTACCTTTAATTTCTTGACCTGACCATTTTCTTTATAAATAAATACAAACTTTTCTAAATCAAAAAACTCAAGTAACAACTGTCTACATAAAAAGCATGGATAAGTAAAAGAATTACTAATTCCATAAACATGTAGTTCTTCAAAATCTGGTTTTGAATAGCCTTCTGCAACAGCAGCAGCTATTGCAACCTGCTCCGCGCACAGTCCATTTTTAAATGAGGCATTTTCAACATTTACTCCAATAAATTCTTGTCCATTTTTCATTTTAACAATGCTTGAGGTTTTAAATTCTGAATATGGACTATAAGAATTTTCAATTATTTTTTCTAAATTTTCTTTCATTTAATCAGCTCCTTTATTAATTCAATTACTTTAGGAAGAAATATAAATAATCCGACTACTACTGAGGTTAAACTAAGTATCATTACATATGCTGCGGCTGTATCTTTAGCAAGCATAGCCTTTCTCTTATATTCTTTAGTAGCTAAATCTACTAAGTGCTCAATTGCAGTATTTAAAAGCTCTGCTCCGATAACTAGTCCTATTATTGATACTAAGAAGATCCATTCAATCGTACTTATTTTAAAAAATACTCCTCCAAGCATTACTATAAATCCTATTATAAGATGGAATTTTAAATTTGGCTCGGTTTTAATCGCAAATTTTAATCCATCAAAAGCATATTTAAAAGATTTATCTAATCTTTTAATATTAAACCTTCTTCTCTTTTTCACTTTAATAACTCCTCTTCAAGTTTCCTCATAATTTTTCTATCCTCTTCATCTTCATGGTCATGCCCAAGAAGATGAAGTAATCCATGAATAACTAAAAATGATAACTCTCTTTTTTCTCCTGTTTCATACTCTTTTGCTTGCCCTTTCATCTGCGGAATGGATATATAAATATCTCCTAGTAGTTTAATAGGTAAATTTAAATCATCATTTAAGGGAAATGATAATACATCAGTTGTTTTATTAATGTTTCGGTACTTTTTATTTAACTTTTTTATTACTTCATCATTTTCTAAAATAACTGAAAATGATACATTTTTTAAATTTAATTTTAATAACGCTTTATCTAGTAAACTATTTAAAAATTCATAGTTTTCATTATTATAATTATTTTCTATAAAATATTCATTCATAATCTAACTCCATATAAAGCAAATATTATATATATTAAAATAAACATAATAATTATACTAATAGCATTAATTAAAATACTATTTTTAATTTCAATTGAATGTTTTTTTAGTAGCTTACTAGTTAATTTATAAAGTAAATAACCAATTAAACCTCCAGTTATATTTAAAAGAACATCATCTATATCAAAGCTTCTTCCGATTAAACTTTGAATTGTTTCAATTGATATACTTGTTATAAAAGTAATAAATAAACTAATACTTACCTTATTTACTTTAGTAAAGTAAGAAGTAAAATACCCAAAAGGAATAAACAAAATAACATTACCGACAACATTTCTATAAAATAAAGGACTAGAAAAAGAATACCTAAATATTTCTCTAAAAGGAATAAAATTATTAGTATATGAATGAAAATCAGTACTTGTTACTAGTTCAAATAAAAGAAGTATATATATTATGAAAGAAATATTAATTAATTCTTTATATAATATAAATTCTTTATTATTATTTTTAAGATAAAAGAATCTAAGAAGAAATAAAACAATACAAAATAAAGTAATCATTGGTAGTAATTCAGTTATTACATCAATTGCGATCTTTGGTATCATTTTCTTCACTTCCATATTCATAATATAAAGCTTTACTAATATGTTCATTAGTAACAACAAATACACTCATACTCATTGTACTATTATTTTCTTCTTTTTTCAAAACTTTTTGACTAATTACTACTCCTTTATCATTTAATCTTGTTTCAAACTCTTCTTTTATTTTCTCTAGTGCTTTATTTTCAGCATCTATTTTGTTATATCTTTTACTTACTAATTTATATTCATGTTCTTTATAAAAAGAAAATTTAAGACCAAAAACACTAATACTCTTAACATCTTTTTTATCAAAATCTTTATATTTATTTTTAAATAATACTTTATTATTAATTTTTAAATTAGATCTAACCTCACCCGTATAAACTTTTTCTTCATAAACAAAGGGAAAATTAATCTCAGTTGTATACCAAACAGTACCATAAACATCACCAGTAGCTAAAATATTTCCTTTTACTTCTTCATAAAGGTTAATATTACCTGATATTAAAATATCTCCCTTTTTAACATAATC
>DUUS01000047.1 GCA_012841465.1 Mollicutes bacterium | reverse complement strand
CTTCTTCAGCTGCTCCATATTCTGAGTTTGAAAGAAATGTGACTGCTCCCCATTCGTAATTAGTCATCAAATGAGAATCAATTTCATTTGGTTGCCAGCCATAAACTAAATTATCCTTCATTGCAAGTGATACTTTATATGCATTTGATACATTTATACATCGCCAAGATGTTACATTTGGTATTATTAATGGTGATTTAGTGGATACATTATCACCGCTACAACTCTCCTCAGTTATTCCAGAGTCAAGTCCCTCATGAGCTGTTGGCTCAAATTTTGCCACCCAAAATCCAAGTTCGTCAATATTAAACTTAAATGCCGGGTGTAAAAAATGGTGCATTGAAGTGTCTTTATCATGTGCAATATAACCACTTGTTTCGACAATAAAATTATCTGAGGATATTTTACTTGTTCCTTTTAAAAATTTTACATCAATTTCTCCTGCTTGCTTTCCAGTTAAAGCTTCACAGACTTCTCCAGACATATGATAGCAACTCTCAATCTTATAAGCATATCTGGGTATCCAGACCCAGTATGAACCGTCTGCTGATTTAGCATTAGCCCATCTTTTTTGATCATAGTCATACCAATCTGAATCATCTTCAGTTGTTTCTATTTCATTAAATTCACTATCCCATTTTATTGGAGTCATTCCAGTGAAAAGTACAGGGTGGTTTACTCCTTTTTCAGGGTTGTATCCTGGATAAATATAATGTCCCTCTCTTATGTTTACATAAGCTTTAAATGTTTTATTCATATCATCATTTTGGTCTTTTTCAGTATCTGGAAAATATAATTTTAGAGTATATGAGTGAAGATCATTATTTGATGGTGAAACAAACATTCCATCACCTAAAAATAGTTCATGTGGTCCATGGACTATACCAATTTGTTCTGTTGATGGAGCTACAGTTCCATTATTGTCAGTATTAGTTGATATTAATTTATATGTTAGAGCATTTTCGGTAAAAGTGTTTTCTTCAATTACTAAGATTATGTGATAGTTCATATTATCGTTTGTAGTGCTTTTTCCAGTTAAGGTGAAATGTTTAGTTGCGAAAGGATCATTACTTGGAAATATGTTTGGAGTGTTTATATTTTCTCCACCATCGTAATGAATATTCATTACTCCTCCGCTTGCTTGTATCGTAGTTGTGTTTTCAGTTCCGGTTATATTTGCAGAGAAGTATGCAAATGAAAGACCTATTGTTATTAAAAGTATGGTTAAAACCATACTTAAAATCAAAGGTAATGTGTGTTTTTTGTTATGTTCCATAGCTCCTCATTAATCTATTACTATTATATTTATTCCTTCAGTTAAATTGGTGTCATTTGATAACCAGTTTTTTATTGTTTCATTTTTAACATAAATGTTTTGTGGTAAATTTGTTTCTAAAAACATATTTGATTTTAATGCATTTGGTGTATTCCAGTTATCTAGTCTAACGTTTTCAATGTTTGAGTAAGCAAACATTGAGTTCATGTTTTGAATATAATCTGTATCCCAGTTGCTTAAGTTAATTGTATTGGCCTCTAGACCTTCAAACATTCCTAGTGCTTGGTTTAAGTTAGATGTATTCCACATACTTAAGTCAAGGGTTTCTACTTTTATATTTGAGAACATATTAGTCATATATCTTACACTTGATGTATTTAAATCTTCTATACCGATTAGTTTTATGTTATTAGTGTTATTAGTCGCTGTTTCATAAAACATATATGACATATCTTCTGTATATCTAGTGTTTAGTTCTTTTAAGTTTATTTCTTTTATATTAGGTAAATTACTAAATAATCCTGAAGTTGAAGTATTAGCAATCACTCCATTTTTTTGTCCAATATATATTGTATAAAGATTTGTTTCTTCGTTAAGGGTGTGCCATGCTTTTATTAAGTTATTTTGATTATTTGTTGCATCCCATGAAGAAATAGCATCTTCTGGTATGTTAGTATGATTTACAAATGCTATTTTTTCAATTTCATTTCTTTTTACTGGTCCATTTAAGAAAAATGAATCTTCATCAGTATCAAGAGTATCTACTAGCATATCCGGTTTATTTAAAGTTACTCCAACTATAGATAGTTTAACAGTTAGGTTTTGATTTTTTACTGTTTCATCTATCCAGATATTATTACTATCAGCATTAAGCCACATTCTATAATTATAAGTATGAGTTTCATTTCCATTAAAAGTATCACTTATTAATACATAATTATTAAGTGTGTTTTCAGTTATTAATAAGGTATTGTCTTTTTCTAGCTTTTCTAGGCTTGATGGTCTTAAGTTCTTATTTCCATCTAATTGTACTTTAATATAATCTTCATTTGTTAAAGTACTAGTATCCATTACTGACATAACTATATAGTATTCAACATAGCTATTACAATTATTAGTTACATCAAAAATGTAGGGAATCTGACTCTTTCCTTGACTATCTGTAATTGGATAAGCATTTTTCAAATTAAGAGAATCATTTGTCCCTTTAATAGATATATCCATACAATCCAGTGTTGTAATAATATTACTTTCTTCTTGAGTTTGATTAGTACTCATAAATGCATATGATACTGCCGTTATTGTAGCTAGTAACATTAATATCCCAATTATAGTATAGATCATATATTTCCTAGATATTTTCATTAAATATCGCCTCGCTTTAATATCCTAATTAAATTTTACCACAATAAAAGACTGAATTCAATCAGTCTTTCACTTTTGATGGAAGACTTACTAAAAAAGAAAATACTACCGCTGAAACAAACCCTATTCCTACACCTGTTAGCATGTTTCCAAAAAGACCGAGAAAACCTCGATATAAATAGCCTTCATAACTACTGTTTACTAGTAAATTACCAAAAGACATTATTGGAACACTTGCCCCTGCTCCGACTACATTTGCGATTTTTTCATAAATGTTAAAGGCTCCAAGTATTGTTCCTAGTACTACATATATACTTGTTATATGTCCTGGTGTTAGATTACTATTATCCATAATTATTTGGGCTATCAT
>DUUS01000007.1 GCA_012841465.1 Mollicutes bacterium | reverse complement strand
TGAATATAAAGATATTACAGTTTCAAATAAATTAAGATTAGGTATCCGTAATACCTTTAATATCTTTACTAAATTTTCATTATTATTTTTAGTTTTTTTATTTTTAGTAGCGGGTTTCTTACTTGAATATGCTTCTTTTAAAAGAGCAGAATATGAAGAATCAATTTCTGGATATAATAATTTTTTTACAAATACAGATGACCGGAGAATTATTATTAAAAAAGATGATAAAACTTATTTTACTGATGATGATTATTTAAAAATAGAAAAGTTAACAAATGTAGATTATATTATAAAAGATGATCTACTTCTTGATAATTCGATTAGTATTCACAGTGGTGATACCTATTTATATGGAAATGTTAAAAGCTTAGATGCTTTAGAGGGTATTGTAGATGTAGGAGAAATGCCCAAAGAAGAAAATGAAATTATTATTGCTGGTTATAAAGATGATTATTATTTATCAAATCAAAAAGAAACAATTTTAAATAATAATTTCTTAATAAGTGATTTTGGCGATGATACTTTATTTAAAGTAGTCGGAATTAAATATATTGATGAAAATCTTATAGTGAGAGTCTATGGACAGTATGAAATCTATGGAAGTGATTTATTACTAAATAAAACTCGTGAGTATACTGAAAAAAGAATAAGTGTCATGAAAGTTAATTTAGAGGGTAAGGTATATGAAACTAAATTTTGGGGTTCTTTTATGAATGTAACTCCAAGTAATTTAGTAAATGTAGGTGAGGCTTATATAAGTAGAGATTATAATGGCTACTGTAAAAATTATAATTGTCTTAATAAGGAAATTGGTATTAGTAATGAGAGCTTATACTATATAAATGATATAAATTTAAAAATTACTAAAACTTATACTAAAAATAACTTCAGTAGTCTTACTGGAGATACTAATTATGAAGAAAATCAAGGAAGAATATATATTAGTAATGAAGATTATAATAATCTTTTTCAAACTAATTATTATCAAAGTAGTGTATTTGTAAAAGATGTTGAAGAAATTAGTGAAGTAAATAATAATTTAAAAGCTTTAAATTTAGATACACTTTTAATTAAAGATGCTTTAATTACATATGATGAGGGTGCTGCTCAAATTATTAATATTATTAAATTAATAACGACTATTATATTTGTGGTAGTAATGTTCTTTATTTCATATTTTATTATTAAAATTATCTTAAAATCAAGAAATATATATTTTACAATAATTAGAATACTTGGAGTATCTAAAAAAGTATGTAAAAAACTTCTTGATATAGAATTATTTGCAGTTGCTAATCTAGCTTACTTTACCTTTGTTTTATTTGTTTCTTTAATAAGAAATAATATCATTGAAGTTGAATTTTTATATAATACAGTAAAGTTCTTAAAGATAACTGACTTTATAATGATATATTTAATTATAATTTTAATAACTCAGCTTATAAGTAATAAATTTGCTAAGAGCTTATTTAAAAAATCAGCAATGAAAACATTTAGTGAGGTAGTATAATGATAAAGATAGAAAAAGTAAATAAATATTTTAACCGCAGAAAAAAGAATGAAATTCATGTAATAAATGATACTACTTTAACATTTGATAAAACTGGACTAGTCGCACTACTTGGACCATCTGGTTCAGGAAAAACAACCCTGCTTAATGTAATAGGGGGACTAGATAAAGTAAATAAGGGTAAAATTTATATCAATGGTGAGAGAATAACTAAAAGAAGCATGAATAAAATCGATAAAATTAGAAACTTAAATGTTGGTTATATCTTTCAAGATTATAAACTAGTTGATGATTTAACTGTGTTTGATAATGTTGCTTTAGTATTAAAAACAAGTGGCATTAAAGATAAAAAAGAAATTAAAACTAGAGTTAACTATGTCCTTGAGACTTTAAATATATACAGATATCGAAATAGATATGCAAATATGCTCTCTGGTGGTGAAAGACAAAGAGTCGGTATTGCCAGAGCTATCGTAAGTGAACCTGATATTATTATTGCTGATGAGCCAACTGGTAATTTAGATTCAAAACATACCCTGGAGATTATGAATATAATCAAGTCTATTTCTAAAAATAGATTAGTAATTCTGGTAACTCATGAAAGTGATTTAGCAAAATTTTACGCATCTAGAGTTATTGAACTAGAAGATGGAAAAGTAATAAGTGATTATGCTAATACTGGTGCAGATGATCTTGATTACCGTCTTGAAAACAATATTTATTTAAAAGATTTTAAAAATCATAATATAATTAAAGATGATAATGTAAACATAGAATTGTTCTCTGATAATAAAGAAAATATTGATTTAAATATTATTGTTAAAAATGGAAATATTTATATAAATAGTAAAACTAGTGAAAAACTAGAACTTATTGATGAAAATTCAGATATAAAGCTACTTAATGAAAATTATAAAAAAATAGATAAAACTATTTATGAAAAATATGAATTTAATTTTGGTGAAGTAATTAATAAAAATATAAAAAAAAGATATAGTTCTATCTTTAATCTATTTACTTTAACTTTAAATGGTTTTAAAAAAATCTTTGATTATAGTTTTATTAAAAAAGTATTACTACTAGGTTTCTTTGCAGCAAGTATGTTTATATTACTTTCTTACTCTAGAATTTTTGCCGCACTAAATATTGAAGATAAAGATTTTGTAACCTATAATAAAAATTATTTGCAAATTATTATGAATAAAATAAATGTTGATGATTATTTAGAATATGAAAAAAATGAAAATGTAGATTATTTAATACCAGGAAATTCACATGTAAGTTTTATTTTTCCTTTAAAAGATTATTATCAAACAATGGAATTTCAGGCTTCTCTTGCTGGCTCTCTATCCAGCACAGAGATGATTAATAAAGAAGATATAATAATTGGCAGAATGCCTACATCAAAAAATGAAATAGTTATTGACCTTATGAACTATGATCAAATGATGAAAGATAAAAACATCAAACAAATAGGAATAAATACTCCAGAGAAATTGATCGGAAGAAAAGCATTAATAACTAACATGGAAGATTTTACAATTGTTGGAATCGTTGATTTAGAAAGTCCATCTATCTATGTTGATAACTCAAACTTTATTAACATTTTATCTAGCCAAAACAGTAATTATTATTATACAGATAGAAATATTTATATGGATTCATCGCAAAGTTCTTCTAATGTAGAAATTTTTAATTATGAATTATTTAAAGAAGATATAATTATTAAAAAAGGAAAAGAACCAATAAATGATTATGAAATTATTGTAAGTGAAGAAAATAGTTTTATGTATCCTTTAAATAAAACTATAGATGAAAAAATAAATGATACAAAATTAAAAGTAGTGGGGTATTATAGTTCTAATGATAATATGAATTATATTTATACAAATAATAATACTGTTAAATATAAGATAATTGAAAACAATCAAAATATAACAGTATATCCAAAAGATAAAGAAGCAGCTTTAGCATATTTTAGAGAAAAGAATTTAAATATAAATGATACCTTTGAACTATCAAGAAAAGAATATATGGAAAATGCTAGATCGTCTATAAATAGTACTATTATAGTATCTAGTATAGTAATTGCTATATCACTAATTGAAATATTTCTAATGATAAGAGCATCATTTTTATCAAGAATAAAAGAGATTGGTATTTATAGAGCAATAGGTGTTAAAAAAAGTGATATTTATAAAATGTTTGCAAGTGAAATAGGAGCAATAACTATTATAGCTTGTTTTACTGGTACTGCATTTATGGCTTATATATTAAAAAATTTATCTGAGATAGTATACTTTAAGAATATATTTTTAATTAATCCACTAGTAATTATTTTAGGAGTGCTTACTTCAATAGTATTTAACTTGCTTGTTGGTTTAATTCCAGTTTATAATGTTCTAAGAAAAACACCAGCTAATATACTTGCAAGACACGATATTTAAAAAGGGGAAAAAGTGGCAAAGGATAATTGTTGACTTTTGTTTTAAAATGTTATATATTTAATTCAGCCAAGAAAGGATTAACTTCTTTCCTTGGCTACTGAAAGAAACATGATTAATTTTATGTTTCTTTCATTTTTTTTATAAAATAATATAACATAAAAAGAACTTCAATAAAGGTGCTTTACCATAGGGATTTATAATTCTAAAAAAATTCGGCATAGTCAGCTAAATCGGCTGTGCCGTTTTGCTTTCTGTATTAGGAATATCTATAGCACCAATGCAGTTAT
>DUUS01000046.1 GCA_012841465.1 Mollicutes bacterium | reverse complement strand
GTATCAATAGTTTTAATACTACCACTAATCCAGCCAACAGTACCTGCATCGAGAGCTTTTAACCTTTTAGCATCAGGTGTATTTACTCCAAGCTCGACTACTTCATACTCAGCATCTGAGCTCATCATAACAATCGTATCGTTTTCATTTATAGAACCGCTTTTAACACAAATAGATGCAATTACTCCTCTATAGGGATCAAAGTATGAATCAAAGATTAAAGCCTTAGTTTCATCTGATGCTTTTCCTTTAGGAGCTGGTATTTTCTCTATAATAGCATCCATTATTTCAGGAACTCCTTCTCCGGTTTTACCACTACATAGTAAAATATCTTCTTCATTAAAACCAAAAAGATTAATTAATTCTTTTTTAACTTTAGGTACATCTGCATTAGGAAGATCGATTTTATTTATAACAGGTATAATTGTAAGGTTACTATTTAAAGCAAGAAATAAATTAGCAAGAGTTTGAGCTTCAATTCCTTGAGCAGCATCCACAACTAAAAGAGCACCTTCACATGCTTCTAAACTTCTTGATACTTCATAAGAAAAATCAACATGGCCTGGAGTATCAATTAAATGAAGAGTATGGTCTTTATACTTAAGCTGAACTGCATTTAACTTAATCGTAATACCACGCTCACGCTCAATATCCATACTATCTAAAAACTGAGATTTCATCTCACGAGACTCTACTCCACCTGATATTTCTAAAATACGATCAGCAAGAGTACTTTTCCCATGATCTATATGTGCTATTATGCAAAAGTTTCTTATTTTCAATCTGTTTCACCTAGTGATAATCTTATCACATATTGGCTGAATTACAAATATTTTCTAACTTTTTTTCCTCTTTTAAATAATGATTATAAAACCTATCATCTAATTTTTTTATAAAAGCATCAATTTTTTCATTTTTATTATCTTTATTATTAAGAAAATAATTTAAATCATCACTATTATTATTATTTATATATATTTGATAAACATTATCTTTATATTTATTTTTACCATTAAATGAATTAAACATAATTAAAATAATCTCTTTATCATAAATTAATTTTAAATAATCGACTAATTCTAAATCAAAATATAATAAAGTATTATTTTTATATTTATTAAAATCTATAAATACAATTCTTTCACTACTTTCCAAAAAAATATAACTTCTTAAATGCATGCAATCTTTATTAAATGTTTCAAGTAGATTATATTCTTCATTTTTATTAATTACTTCTTTAATTATATTTTCTAGAAACTTTTTAGTTAAAGGCTTTTCCCACATTTCATAAAAAGTAATTGGATTCATTAAAGAAATATCTCTCATAAATATCACTTCCTATACTTATTTGTTGTAAGAAAAATGATATTTCCTTTTTTATTTTAAAAATAATAAAAGTTGCTAGCGTTTTTAGACTAGCAACTTTAATCATCTATATATAAATCATTATTATCTAATTTATGATTACCATTACTTAAAAGGTTCTCAAAAAAATTAATTAAATATTCATTTGTAGGATAAATATCTTTATTAGAATAATTACTTCTTACTAAGGCATTTCTAAAATAAAGAGAATGCTCTTTAAAAACTAAATAATTAATATTAAACCGAAGAGTTTTTAAATATAAAATAATAAAAAGTGCTATTGTTCTTGTGTTACCTTCACCAAATGGATGAACCT
>DUUS01000006.1 GCA_012841465.1 Mollicutes bacterium | reverse complement strand
CGAAAACGAGCAAAAGTGTACAACGAAAACGAGCAAAAGTGTAAAGTGTACTTGAACAAATTTGATAAGTGACATATAATGTCTGTAAGGAGAACTCTATATGAATGATAAGTATATAAATAGAATAGTAGATGATGTTATCAAGGAAAAATTAGAAACAACTGGTGCAGTTTTAATAAGAGGACCTAAATGGTGTGGTAAAACAAGAACTGGAAAAGAATTCGCAAAATCTTATTTGGAACTTCAGGATGACGAGCAATTAGAAAAACATAAAATGCTAGCAGGAAGCGATATGTCAATTTTGCTAAAAGGAGAAAAGCCAAGACTAATTGATGAATGGCAAGTTATTCCAAGAATATGGAACTCAGTAAGAAGTGATATTGACAAACAAAATAAAACTGGTTTATATATTTTAACGGGAAGTGCAACACCTAATGATGAAGAGACCAAAAATCTTCATTCTGGAGTTGGCAGATTTTCGTTTGTTGATCTAAAACCTATGACTTTGTTTGAATCAGGAGATTCAAATGGATCTATTTCCTTAAAAGATATTATGAACAATGATGTGGAAGTATCAGGTCAAACATCAGATATAGATTATAAAAGATTGGCATTTCTAACTTGTCGAGGTGGATGGCCGTCTACTTTAGATAAAAGCAACAAGGTTGCTCTTAATGTTGTGAAAGAATATATAACTGCTCTGTGTGAATCAGATATTAGAAGAATTGACGGTAAGATGAGAGATCCAGAAATTGCACGGGCAATTTTAAAATCATATGCTAGGCATGTATCAACTCTTGAATCAACAACTACTCTAATAGAAGATATTCAATTTAACTTTGGAGAGGTTAGTAGAACAACAATAATTGAATATTTGAAAATATTTAAAAGATTATATGTTATAGAAGAAATACCTTCTTGGAATCCAAATTTAAGATCAAAAACCAGCATCAGAACTTCACATAAAAAAGCATTCGTTGACCCTTCATTTGCAACAGCTGCACTAGAATGCTCTCCAGAAGAGTTGGCTAATGATCCAAAAACATTTGGTTTTATATTTGAAAATTTAGTTAATAGAGATTTAAGTGTGTATGTAGATAAAATTGGCGGTCACGTTAGACATTATAGAGATAGGCATAATTTAGAGTGTGATCATGTTATTCATTTTCATAATGGGAAGTATGGGCTAGTTCAAACGAAACTTGGTACTTATGGCATCGAAGATGCAATATCTAAGCTTCGTGAGATGAGAGATTTAATTAAAGCTAAAAATAAAGTGAAAAGAACTGTAAAAGAACCAGACTTTTTAATGGTAATTACAGGAACGGATACTGCTTTTACTACAGAAGACGGTATATTTATTGTCCCAATTGGATGTTTAAAAGATTAAAAAAGTTTTAATATTGTTATTAAATTAAAAGGAGGACTATGAATTATATTGTTTTAAATAATGAAAAGATAGTAATTGATATAGAAAATGGTTTATCATTTTATAAAGAGAAAAATAATAAACTCTATCCTCTAAATGAGAAAGAATTTCTTTATATTAAAAAATTATTTAATAGAGATGATAATTATTTTGAAAGTTTAGAAAGTTCTATAAATAGTAATAAAAGCATTTCTAACATATCACTTATAAAAGTAATGTTTGAATTCTTAGAGCAAAATATACCAGAAGAAGATAAGGATAACTTTTACGAAAACATCAAAACTTTAAAATTAAATTTTCATGATGTAGATACAAATTTAGCAGCTAGATATGATGCCTATAATAATATAATTGAAATAGAAAAAGATAAAATAGATGAAATAAATCAAAGTTTAAAAACTGGTAACTTTGATCTTCAAACTGGAATAAATCTAATTCATGAGCTTACTCATATGGCCTCTAGAAGGAAAGAAGAAAACAATTTTTATTGTGGCTTTACTAAATATCCTTCAGCGTATGAATCTGATAAAAATGATGGTTTAACAGAAGGTATGACTGAACTTATCGCCATAAATGCTTTTCAATCTAATCATAAGTATATGTCTCCGTACTATTTTGAACTTTGTTTTGTAAATCAACTGTTAAACTTAGTGGGTAGACCTATATTAGTTGAATCATATTTTGGCAATAAAGGAATTAAAGATCTTGAAATACAGTTAAACAAAATCATACCAGATAAAGATAAATCAAATCTATTATTTAGATTAATCGAGCTTAACTTTCAAGCTCTAAAATTAAGAAGACCTCAAAACTTTGCTGGAAGAGTACAAGATATGTTACTTGATTATTTTGAAGCAAAATTAGAATATTTAATAAGCACCAAAGAATACACTAAAGAGCAAATTGAATATCTTATCTATTATTTTGAAAATTCCCTAGTAAAACCAGAATTACTTCATTTAATAAATAAAGATCCTGATAATTATATAGGATTAATTGAAAGTAATGAAAGATTTTATGAAATAGTTAATAAACATAATAAATTAAATAGATCAAAGACACTTTAATAAGATTGTTTCTGATATAATTTCATGATAACATTAATATAGAAAAGGATTTATATGAACAAAGAAATATTAATTAAAAATATTAAAAATTATAAAAGTAAACTTCTTGATATCGGGAGGTCTCTTTGACGTTGAAGGTAAAAAAGAAGAATTAAAAACTTTAGAAACAAAAGTAAATGATTCTGCTATTTGGGATAATCCTGAAAAAGCTAAAGAAATAACTGAAAGCCTAAGTAATCTTAAAAAAACAATTGAAACATATAATAATTTATTAAATGAATTAAACGATTTAGAAGAAATAATAACTTTGGAACTAGACGAAGAAATGGTTAAAGAAGTAGAGAATAAACTTCTTGATATTAACAACCATCTAGAAAAAATAGAAATTGAAACACTTTTAAACGGAAAATATGATTCATTTAACTGCTACCTTGAAATACATCCAGGGGCAGGAGGAACAGAGGCAACTGACTGGGCTGGAATGCTACTTAGAATGTATAAAATGTTTGCCTCGAAAAATAATTATACTTTTGAAATAATCGATCTTCAAGATGGAGAAGAGGCAGGAATTAAAAGTGCGACAGTAAGAATAAGTGGAAACTATGCCTATGGTTATTTTAAATCAGAAGCTGGAGTTCATAGATTGGTAAGAATAAGCCCATTTGATTCTAGTAAAAGAAGACACACTTCATTTGCTGCAGTTTCAATAATTCCTGAAATTGATAAAGAAGTAAATGTTATAATAAAAGATGAAGATTTAAAAATAGATGTCTACAGAAGTAGTGGTAAAGGTGGACAAAGTGTTAACACAACCGATTCTGCTGTAAGAATAACCCATCTTCCTACTGGTATTGTAGTAACTTGTCAAAATGAAAGAAGTCAGATTAAAAATAAAGCTACTGCTATGAAAATATTAATTAGTAAATTAGAACAACTAGAAATTGAAAAACAAGAGAAGCATTTAAATAGTTTAAAAGGAAGCTCAAATATTGATTTTGGAAGTCAAATTAGAAACTACACCTTAGAGCCTTACAAACTAGTTAAAGATGTAAGAACAAATTATGAAACAAGTAATACAGATAAAGTACTAGATGGAGATATAATGCCATTTATGGAAGCTTATTTAAAGAGGTAAAATGAAAAAAAGAATTAAAATTATAACTGGTTCATTATTAATAGCAATATCTTATAATATATTTTTCTTGAGTTATGATATTATTCCCAATGGTATATATGGTATAGCGTCCTTAATTAATTATGTAAATAATTATGACCCAGCCCTTTTTTTACTAATGGCTAATGTTTGTTTAATTATTTTAGCCTATATAACCCTAGGACCAATTAAATATAAAAATTATCTTCTTCCTGGTATTTTAATTCCTCTATTTATTTATATAATGAATTACTTTCACTTAACTGTTTCTTTTGAAAATCTAGAATCAATAACTGTAGTAATAGCAGGAAGCTTTATAACTGGTCTAGGTTATTCTTTAATATATAAAGCTGGAGATAGTGTTGGAGGACTTGATATAATTCAAGATGTTTTAGATAGTGCAACAACTAATAAAAACAAAATAGTATCTTATTTAGTTGAATCAATTATTTTACTCGGCACCCTTCTTATTCTAGGGTTTGAATCAATGCTTTATTCATTAATCGTAATATTAATAATAAGATATACTGCGACTAAATCTAAAATAGGAATAAGTACTAGTAAAATGTTTTATATTATAACTACTAAAGAAAATGAAGTAAAAAACTATATAATGAATGAATTAAAACATGATTTAACTGAATTTAATATTAAAGGTGGTTTTAGTAAAAATAAAAGTAAAATCATAATGACATCTATGGATACAAAAAATTACTACGAATTAAAAGAAGGAGTTTTGTTAATTGATCCAAAAGCCTTTATATCAATAACTGATGGTTATGAAGTAATTAATAAAAATCTATCAATTAATAAACAAGATAAAAATGTATAATAAATATATAAAAATAAAATCATTTATATTTGAAATTATAGCAAACGATAAATATATACTTGAAATAAACAGAGTAAATAAGATAAAAGAAGAAAACTCAAACCAAATATGTAAAATAGCAAGTGAAGAAATATTAAAATACTTTAATAAAGAAATATCTAATATAAATATAGAATATTTATTACAAGGAACAGACTTTCAAAAAATGGTTTGGAATGCACTTTTAAATATACCCTATGGAAAGACATTAACCTATAAAGAAATAGCTATATTAATAAATAAGCCTAAAGCCGTAAGAGCAGTAGCAAATGCAATTTCAAAAAACAAACTACTAATAATAATTCCCTGCCATAGAGTAATCGGATCAAATGGCTCTCTAACTGGCTTTAGGGGAGGACTAGATTTAAAAGAACATTTAATAAATTTAGAAAAGAGTTAAAATGGAAGAAAATATAATAATAAAAAATGATAAATACGATATACCTGCTGCATTATGTCTTCCTAAAAATAAAAAGACCTATCCAGCAGTTATTTTATGTCATGGAACAGCCTCAAATAAAGATGAAGTAGGCGGACTGTTTAAAATTCTAGCTAGAACCTTAAGAGAAAATAATATAGCCTCGATTAGATTTGATTTTGCTGGATGTGGACAAAGTAAAGCACCTGAAGAAGAATTAACCTTTCTAGGAGAAGTAAGTGATACTGAAAAAGTGCTTGAATATTTAAAAAGTCATCCAAATATAAAAGATATCGGTATATTAGGCTTTAGCCAGGGAGCAAGAGTAATGGCACACTTCCTAGGAAAAAATCACCAAGATATAAGTTTTGCGGTAAGCTGGTCTGGGGCTTGTCATAATGGTAAAGGTGCCTTTGAAATCCTTTTTAAAGAATACTATGATATAGCTTCAAGAGATGGCATAGTTAAAATACCAATGAAGTGGCGAGATGACATTACAGTATCAAAGACTTGGTTTGATGAAATAAAAGATACCAAGCCACTAGATAGTTTGTCTAAATATAAAGGACCTATCCTTGCTATATCAGGTTCTTTAGATAAACTAGTAGATCCTAATCATTCAAAAGAAATCGCAAATTCAACTAGTGGAAATATTAAAGATTATAAAATATATAAAGATATGGGTCATAATTTTAATATTTTATCTGATGATAAAAAGTCCCATCAACTAGTTATAAAAGACACAGTTAACTGGATAACCAAACAAATCTAAAGTTGGAAGT